>JAFAUY010000392.1 GCA_019243005.1 Verrucomicrobiota bacterium
ATCATCTTCGCGGTGAACTGTACTCACCTGGGCTGTCCGGTGCGTTGGTTCGAGGAATCGAAGCTTTTTCTTTGTCCCTGCCATGGGGGCGCATTTTACGCCGACGGCGTACGCGCGGCCGGGCCGCCGCCGCGCTCGCTCTACAAGTACCAGTACAAGATTGAGAATGGTGAACTGCAGATTTTAGGCGGTTACCTGCCCACCATCGCCCGTCCCGTATAGCGTCCCGGAGGGGTCTTATCTATGATGAACGCGCTTCGAAACGTCGCGAATTGGTTCGAGCGGCGGCTTCACCTCGTCAAGCTTTGGGAACAGACCGCCGGGCATCCCGTGCCGAAAAGCACCGGAAGCTGGTTTTACACGTTCGGGAGCATGACGACGCTGTGTCTGACGCTGCAGCTGATCACCGGTATCCTGCTCGCTTTCGTCTATGTTCCCTCCGCGGCCGAGTCGTATCCCACCCTGGAAACGCTGAACTATGTCACGCCGTTGGGGTGGTTCATGCGCGGGATGCACTACTGGGGCTCCAACATGATGGTGATCATGATGGCCCTGCACATGACCCAGGTTTTCCTTTGGGGCGCTTACAAGTACCCGCGCGAACTCACCTGGATCAGCGGTTGCATCCTGTTGCTGATCACGTTGGGGATGGCATTTACGGGCCAGGTGATGCGCTGGGACGCCGACGCGTACTGGGGTGTGGGCATCGGTGCGGCGATCTTGGGTCGCATCCCGATTATCGGGGGTGACCTCGTCAGCCTGTTGCTGGGGGGGCCCATCATCGGAAGTGAGACGCTCAGCCGGTTTTTCGCGCTGCACGTATTCATCATCCCGGGGACTTTGCTGGCGCTGCTGGCAGTGCACCTCCGGTTGGTGCTCGGCAAGGGCATCAACGAGGTACCTGACCCCGGCGTCCAGGTGCGAAAGGCGACGTACGATAAATTTTACCACCGGGTTCTGCACGATCAGGGTGCGCCGTTTGTGCCCGATGTCGTCAGCAAGGATTTGGTGGCGAACGGGCTGCTGCTGATCGCCATCGTTTGCCTCGCATTATTTGTGGGGCCGAAGGGTCCCGCCATCCCGGCCCAGCCCAACCTGGTGATTTCCGAGGCCAAGCCGGATTACCCGTTCCTGTGGCTGTTGTCCGCGGCCGCCCTGCTGCCGAACGGTTCGGAATACGTGCTTTTCTTCGTCATGCCGGTCATCGGCGTTGGGATATTAATTCTGCTGCCCTTCGTCTGCGGCGAGGGCGAAAAAAATTGGCGACGCCGTCCGGTCTCCATTATGGCCGTGATTCTGGTCTATTTGACCATAGGAATGCTTACCTATGCCGGGTTGACCGGGCCGTGGTCGCCGCACATGGAGGCGTGGTCGAACAACCTCCTTCCGGCGAATCTGATTAAAGATCGTACGCCGGTGGAACTGGCGGGCGCGGTGGTCTTCCAGAACAAGCAGTGCCGGAACTGCCATACGGTCGGAGAGGATGGTGGCCAGCGGGGTCCCAACCTCACCGCGATCGGCACGCGCATGACGCAGCCCCAACTGGTCCGACAGGTGATCCAGGGCGGCGGCAACATGCCCGCCTACGGGAACACCCTTTCGCAGGAGGAGATCCGGTGTCTGGTGGCGTATCTCAGCTCCTTGCACGCGGCAAACGAGATACCGGCGCGTGACCCGGAGATTCCACCAAAGGCCAACCGTGCGGGCGAACCCGCAGGCCTGCCACCGGTGAAAAATGCGCCGCCGCCGCCCGGCGTCCAACAACCGCCCCAGGTCGACCACCACGACTGAGGATCGTGCTTGCACTTAACCAACGACCGCGCGGGCTGATGGACGCCCGCGCGGTTTTTGTATTTTAACAGCACCAGAGGCAATCGAGTGATAGGCTCTGGAAGCCTGCACAGTTTCGATGGATGTAACCGACGCGATTTGTGGTTCATGGTCTTTTCGGCTCGAACCGGTCCTGCTTCTCTCTATAACCGGCATTTTTTACCTGCGCGGCTGGTTCAGGGTGCGCCGGCTTGCACCCGGACGCTTTGACGGCTGGCGCTTGGGCTGCTTCGCCGGTGGCCTGTTCACCGTCTTTCTCGCCATTTGTTCGCCGCTGGACGCGTTCGGCAGTTTCCTGCTGCAGGTTCACATGGTGCAGCATCTCCTGTTGATGATGGTGGCCCCTGCCCTCCTCCTGCTTGGGCAGCCGTACCTGCCGCTGCTCAGCGGAATGCCGCGCTGGCTGGCGCGCGACGTGGCCGGACCGCTGCTCACCAGCCCCTGGCTCAAACAAGCGGGATACCGGTTGACGCATCCGGCCGTTTGCTGGCTGGCCTACGTCGCCGCCACGGTGCTTTGGCACCTGCCTCCCTTCTACGAACTCACCCTGCACTCCTCAGCCTGGCACGAATTCGAGCACGCCTGCTTTCTGACGACGGGGCTCCTGTTCTGGTGGCCGGTGATCCAGCCCTGGCCGAGCCGGCCGCGTTGGCCGCGATGGGCGATGATCCCGTACCTGCTGTTCGCTGATTTTCAGAACACCGCGTTGTCCGCCTTCCTGAGTTTCTACGACCGGGTCCTCTACCCCACGTACGAACGCGTCCCCAGGCTCGGCAACATCAGCGCGGTCGCGGACCAAAACATCGCCGGCGCCATCATGTGGGTGCCGGGATCGGTTCTTTTCCTGATTCCGGCCGGCATTATCGCTTGGCAATTCCTTTCACCACCACGGCCCTACCGTCCGGGGCCGGCTCCGGCCGGTACCTCTCCCTTGCCGGTCCGGCATCCGTCCGTCCCCCGCCGTACGGATCTCCTGCGTTTGCCGTACCTCGGCCAGGTCCTGAAGGCGCCAGCCACACGCCGGGCGGTCCAGCTTCTCTTGCTGCTGCTGGCCGTGGCGGTGGTTGCCGACGGGCTTTTGGGCCCGCAGATCGGGCCCCTGAACCTCGCCGGCGTGCTCCCATGGGTACACTGGCGAGGGCTTACCGTCATCGCCCTGGTACTCCTCGGAAACGTGTTTTGCTACGCCTGCCCTTTCACTTTCCTGCGGGACGTGGGGCGTAAATTCCTGCCCGCCGACCGGAATTGGCCGCGCGCGCTGCGCTCTAAATGGATCGCCGTCCTGCTGCTGGCCGTTTACCTGTGGGCCTACGAAGCGTTTTCTCTTTGGAACAGCCCTTGGCTGACCGCCTGGATCATCGTCAGCTATTTTACCGCGGCTTTCGTCATCGATGGCCTGTTTCGGGGAGCGAGCTTCTGCAAATACGTCTGTCCCATTGGGCAGTTCCACTTTTTCCAAGCTTGGTTTTCACCGTTCGAAGTCCGCGTGCGTACGCCCGAAGTTTGCCGGGACTGCCGATCGCATGCCTGCATACGCGGCAACGAAACCCAGCGCGGGTGCGAACTCCGTCTCTTCCAACCCCGCAAACAAAATAACCAGGATTGTACGTTCTGTCTGGATTGCGCCCGGGCGTGCCCGCACGACAACGTCGGCGTGATCGCGGTCAAACCGGCCGCCACCCTCGGTCACGATTTCCCAACTTCCGGCGTCGGCAGGGTAACCCGGCGCCTCGATCTGCTGGCGATTTTTGCTTTGCTGATTTTCGGCGCCTACGCCAATGCCGCCGCGATGGCCAGCCCGGTAGCCGCTTTCCTCGAGTGGTTCCGGCTTAGTTTCGGTTTGCTCCCTTACCCGGTGGCGGTGGCGTGGTTTTACACCGTTCTAGTGATTGTTCTCCCCGGCGCTCTGCTCGGCGCCTGCGGATGGGTAAACCAAGTGTTTGGGAATCGCCGCCTGGCGATGCGGGAGCTCATTTCTCAGTTTCTGGTCGATCTGGCACCCCTCGGGGCGGCCATGTGGCTCACCCATTTCATGTTTCACCTCTTCGCGGCCTCGCACGCGCCGGTTCCCATTCTGCAGAGGATCCTTATCGATCTGCACTGGCTGCCGTCGAGCGTGCCGCCCTGGCACCTGCAAAGCTGGGCCTTTCCGGAATGGCTGGACGTCGAGATTTTCCTGCTGGACCTCGGCTTCCTGCTGGCCCTCCTCGGGATTTGGCGGACGGCACGCCGGCTCGGCGGAACCGGGTCGGGAGCGGCGCTGCGGCTTGCCCTCCCGTGGATGGCGGTCGCCCTGCTGCTGTTTGCGGCGGGCCTTTGGATCCTCTTTCAACCGATGCAGATGCGCGGCCTAATGATGCGATGACGTTGAGTGTCCAAGGCGTGGCCGGCTTTTGCCTGGCTTGGTTTGTCCTGACCGGCACCTGCCGGGCCGACGGCGGCACCATCCAGTTTTCCGCCGTGAACCAGGGCCTGCAGGTGTCGATCTTTACCGATCCAGGCGTTCCTTCGGCCGGACCGGTTGACCTCAGCGTGCTGGTTCAGGACGCCGCTACCCGTGCCGCGATTTTGGATGCGGAACTCCATGCGAGCTTAACGCCCGAAACGCCGGCACCTCCCGCTACCTCCACCTGGGCTCCGCCCCTGTGCGCCGTCACCAGCACCTCAAACCTGCAATCGTTTCAGCTGCACCACCGCGGGTCTCAGAATTTGTTGTATTACTCTTCCCTGGTGCAGATTCCTGCAGGGGGCAAATGGCGCCTTGAGGTTGACGCCCGGCGAGGCGACGAGACCGTTTCGGTCAGTGGCGTCCTTGAAGTGGCTGACGAGGTTGCACCCTGGACGAGCTACTGGCACCTGTTCCTGTTTCCGCCGCTCGCGATCGGATTGTTCGCGGCAGTCCAATCCCGACGGGCGACGCGGAAGGCATCCCGAGCCGCACGGCCTTCTACTAAGGGCGCCTCTTCGGAAATCGCTTGATTGCGGCGTCGAATTGTACGACGAGCGCCCTCTTGATTCATGAAGCTAGGGCATAAACTCTCCAAGCTCCTCGACGGCGCGGCACTCCGGAGTTTTCGAAACCTCACTTACCGTCGCTTGCATCCGATCCGGGTCGAGGAGGTCCTGGCCGGGGTCGATCAGGCCGCCCTGACGCGCATCCGTGAAAAATACTCGGTGCCGGGCGAGTTAACCCATTGGCCGAAGTATGTGGATGCACCGCGATGGCTGCGGTTGAACATCAAGCGTGCGCAGGAGCTGCGTTTGAATACGCGCGGTCGGCCGTTACGCATCCTCGACCTGGGCAGCGGAGGCGGCTACTTTCTGCTCGTCAGCCGCTTTTTAGGGCACTCGGGGGTGGGATTGGACATCGATGATCCCCCGATGTACGGCGAAATGTTTGAGGCTTTCGGACTTTCCCGCGTCATCTGGACCATCCGGGCGTTTGAACCGCTGCCCGATTTGGGTGAACCCTTCGACCTGGTAACGGCGTTCTCGATTTGCTTCAACGAACACAAACGACCCGGAGTCTGGGGCCCGGACCCGTGGCGGTTTTTGTTGCAGGACCTGAAGCATCGCTTCCTGAAGCCGTCCGGCGAAATTTTTCTCGGCTTGAACCCCGAACCGGACGGAACCTTTTATACGCCTGGTTTACGCGAGTTCTTTCTGGCCAGAGGCGCAAAAATCGACCGGTCCAAGGTCTGGTTCAAAAAGATTAACCGTCTCTGATCACACGGCGGCCACGGCGGGAAAGCAGCACACGGCGCCACGGCGAGAAGAAGAATGATTGATTATCCGCGACCCACCCTGACATCCTGCCACCATGGGACATCCGCACAGGCGGCGGATCCGCAGAACACGCAGGCAACGCAGAAGACAATCCACGGATCACACAGACCGGGCACTTCCGGCGCTCCGCGCACGGCACTCGCCCTCAGGCTGCAGGCCATGCGCGAAACCTTAACCTCCTAACCTCCTTTTCCCGCCGTGGTCGCCGTGTTCCGCCGCGGCGCGGTGTGATTGTCTTCCCTGCGGACGCCGTGTGCTGCTTTCCTGCTGTGGCCGCCGTGTGACCGAACCCCGAACTTGTTAGCCGTTCCGCCGTACCGGATCCGGCAGCGGCGTGGCGCTTTTCGCATTCTGGATGGCGTCAAGGATAAACCTGACCTGATCGAGCAAACGCTGCTGCGAGTAAGGTTTGGCGATAAAACCGCAGAGCCCGCGAGCCAGCATCCGGTTGAGCTTAGATTGCTCTGCAAACCCGCTGCTGAGGACAACGGCGACTTCAGGGTAGATCCGCTGCAACTCATTAAAAACGGTCTCTCCGTCGATCCCCGGCATGATAAAGTCGAGAATGACCAGGCTGACGTGCGCGCCGAGGCATCGGAAGATGCGAACCGCTTCCTCCCCATCGTACGCGGTCACCACTTTGTAACCCTCGTCACAAAGCATCAATTTGGCCAGCAGGCAGACGTGCGCTTCGTCATCTACCAGCAGAATCAGCTCCCGGTTTCCCGTCAGATTTGCGATTTGAATGTCATTTTGGCGAGCAAGTTCGGCGAGGGCCGCCGATGAACCGGTCTGGGCCGGCGTCACATCGGCCGGTTCCAGAACGTCTGCGTCCACGTTGCCCGCCAGATCCGGCGCCGAACGCACCGTCAGCGATTGCGGTCCACCGGAACTTTCAACTTCTTCCAAAATCGAGCGTGCCACTTGGCTGGCCTTTGCCACTCTTTCCTCCAAAAGTTCCAGACAGCCACGCAGTTCAGGTTGGTTCTGTGAAAGCGCTTGTGAGCGGTGGCTGTACCTTGCGATTTGAAGCAGCAAGTTATTCAGGTCGTTCGCCGCTGTCCTTAGCCATTCAATGTCCGGCAGATCGGGCATCGATACGATACTTTTGCTGAACTCGAGAATATCAACGTGAGCGGTTTGGGTCGTCCTTGACGCAAACCCACCAAACGCACCCCAAAAGTGCACATCCTAAAAACAAAAACATCCCTAGAGGCAGCATAACGCCATGTGTCATGCCGGAATCTCCCGGAAGAGTCAAAGGAAATTCTCCCCTACCCTGCAAATCAGAGTGCAACCCCAAAGAAGTCGAGGAACACCTGCCGGTACACTTCACGTTTGAATCCGGGCACCCAATCCAACTCGAATTCTCCCGGCTTAATCCACTGCACCGCTCGGAATTCCGGCTGCGCCGTGGCTACGTCGACCGCCGCCGCATCGCCGTCCAGTTCAAGCAGAAAATAGGTCTGCTCCTGGCCGTGAAAACCGTTCTTGGTTCGCCCGTTCATAAAAAGGTAGCGGTAAGGACCGCGTTGCTTCACAAAGCGATAAGATTCCGGCCCCAGCCCGACTTCTTCCAGCAACTCGCGGGTCAAAGCCTGCTCCTGGGTCTCCTTCTGTTTTTGGCCTCCCTGGGGGAATTGCCAGCCGCCCGGCACGTCGGAACGCTCACCGACTAAAATTCTACCGTCCGCCCTCCGGATAATGGCTGCAACGTTGGGTCGATAACGCTGGTCGCTCATCGAAATCAAGGTCAATGCTTAAACAGGTCGCGCAGAGATTTGGCCGTGTCCTTCAACCGGTTCCTAAGGTCGCGTCCCAACCTGTCTTCCACGGCAGTCAGGATGCGTTTGCTCAGGTCCTCCTTAGGTTCCTGGACCGTGCCGGATAAACGGACGACCGTCCAGTTCAAGCCGCCCCTTTGTTCGCTGAAAACGGCCTCAAGCGAACCCGGAACCCAATCCAGGAGTTCAGGCTTCAAGCCCACTTGCAGCACGCCTTGCAACTGGTCACCTTTCACTTCGACCGTTCCCATCACCCTGACGGTGTCGCGATACGCCGCGTCAAGGTTGGTTAAAAGAAAATTGTGGTTCGAGTAAAGCGCATGCCCGGCCACGGAATCAAAATTAGCGCTGCCTAAAGGACCCGAACCTGCCAGATACCGCAGGCTGCTGATGTAATGACGAAAATCATAATGCACGTTGGTCGCCCGGAAATCACCCTGGATGGTGCCCCGTTCGAAGTGGTTGAGGGCCCCCTGGAAAGTCAGGTCTGCATTCGCAACCCCATCCAGTTTTTCCTTGTTAAGGGGAAAACTTGCCACCGAGATACCGGCCAGCTTGGCATGGAGTTCAGCGCTTAGTTCACGATTCAGTTGGATCTCACCCTGGATCGTGGCGGTTCCGCCGTCGGGAGACGCCAGTTCGAGAAGCTGGATCTGGAGGCGCCGCGAGTTGAGGCCGGCTTGCGCCTTTAACAGCTGAGTCGCAGGAAACCGGTCGCTGCGGATCGTGCCCCCGTTAACCGTAAACTCCCACGCCTTCGGGCCGGTCTTAACCGCCAGAATGCCCAAATTATTCAGGCTGCCTTTGGTCCCGTGCCGGGATTCGTAGGCCAGAGAGGCATGAGCGACCGTTACTCTCTGGACGCTAAAGTGGAGCCGGAATCGCAGGTACGGCGGCTTCGAAGAAGTTGGCGCAACCGGTTCGGGTCGAGTAGCCCGGGGTGGCAGCAATTGAGCCTCTGCCTGATCCACGCTCACGGCATCGAGGATGATTTGGCCGGTGAGCAGCTTCGGCCAGTCAAGGTGCGCCGTTAGGCCGGTCAGGCTTATCGAGCCGATTTTGCTGCCGGGCTGGCCCGTCGCCTTAAACCCGCCGCTGCGAAAGGTTGCACCGGTCCAACTAAGAGGTTCAAAACTGCCTTCAGCTCCCAACGATTGGCTCACGCGATGGCCCAGCCATAAACGGAAAGCATCGCTCCGGATGAACACGCCCAAGCCAACCCAAAAGCCAGCCAGCAGGACGACGATCAGGAAAAGAATGAGGGCAAATCGCTTCACGAAGTACTATAGACGGTGGTAATGGCAGCCACGGTTATGGCTCACGCATTTTCTCTCAAAGTGAACCATTGATACGGCTGGCGGAACCGAAGCGATAAAGGAGGTTCGTTTTCCACAGGGTGTAAACGACTTCTTTTATCGCTTCGGTTCCGCCAGCGTATGAACAGTGTCGATGAGCAATGGACGATGATCAACGATCACGATCAAGCGCCAATGATCAATTCCGTGCATTATTGCTCATCAAACATTCCGGATTGATCAATCGCTCCGGATAGTGTTCATTTGAACACAATGGCGCCCCCGGGGAAAATCGTCGAACTCCGTCAGATCCTCGCCCAGCGTTTCCCCTTGCAAAACGCGCCCCCAGCCGCCCTCATCGCCACGGGTCTGCCCGGCTTCGACCAACTCCTCGGCGGCGGCCTTCCGCGCGGTGCCCTCACCCAACTCATCGCCCCGCTGCCCAGTAACGGGTCGACGTTGTTGCTGCAGGAAATGATCCACGCCCTCCGGCAACAGGCTCAACTGGTGGCCCTAGTCGACGGCGCAGACTGTTTTGAGCCCGTTTCAACCGCAGACCATTTGCTCTGGGTACGCTGCCGGTACGCCCTGGAAGCGGTCAAGGCCGCCGACTTACTGCTTCGTGACGGCAATATCCCGGTCACCATCCTGGACCTTAAGCAGAATCGCGAGGCTGAGTTGCGAAAAATACCGGGTCAAACCTGGTACCGGCTGCAACGTGTGGCCGAAGAGACGCAGACAACGCTTTTTCTGCTGACGCGCCATCCGCTGGCCCCGAGCGCGGGAATGAACCTGCACGCCCGGTCCGCACTCGCAAGCGCCGATTTATCCTCTTTTTCCTCCACCCTGATCGCGGCGTTATGCTTCCAGGCACAGCGGCGCAAGCCTTTCCAGGAACCGGCTTATGCAGAAGTCTAGGACTACGGCGGCGTTTGCCGTCATTTACGTTCCCGGGTACCGGTTACAATGCGCCTTGCTGGGGCGGGTGTTCAGCCGCGCTTACAAGGGTAAAAAAGCGGCAGAAATTTTTCCCTTGGCCGGAGAAGCGTTCGCCGGGTGCCCGGAAACTGGATCCCAGGTTGAAATGTACGAGCGGGTGCCGGCGGCCTTGCTTGACGCCGACGGCAAACGCGTCATCGAGCTTAACCCACCGGCGGAAGCGGCCGGCATCCCTCCATACGCCAGCACCGGCCTGGCGGTTGCGCGCGTCCCTGCACTGCTTTGTTTGCCTCGAATGTTCTCCTGGGAAGCTCGACTTCAGGACACACTCCTGCAGCTTGCCGGCCGGTATTCGCCCCTTCTGCAAGACACGGCGCCGGGCGTCTGCACGCTGGACTTGAGGATGCGGCGCGATGCCGATCACGCGCTTTGGTTGCGGGACTTGCTTAGCCGGTTACGCCAACTGGGCCTTAAAGCCAAGGCGGGTCTGGGCACCAACCCCGAAGTGACACTGCAGGCTGCCAGGATCGCCGATCCACTTTTGGAAATTACCGGCGACCGGACCTCCTTACAAGCGTTACCCCTTGGGTGCCTGCAACCTTCCCCTGAGATGATCCAAATCCTGCACGGCTGGGGTGTGCATACCGTCGGCGCGCTGATGCGGTTGCCGCGTGAAGCTGCCGGCCGGCGCCTGGGGAAGGAGGGGCTCTCCTTATGGGATCGCGCCGCCGGCCGCTCCCCCCAGGTACTGCGGTATGTACGCCCTTCGGAACGCTTCCTTGAATCGGTCGAACTTGAATACGGGGTGGAAACGTTGGAGCCGCTGTTGTTCCTGCTCCGGCGCTTTCTCGAGCGCCTCTGTATCCGGATCACCGCCGCTTACCGTTTGGTGGCCGAGTTGCGCCTTAAGTTGAACCTTGATGGTCAGGACCCGCTGGTGCGCACCTTGCAAATCCCTGCCCCCACCGGTGAAGTGGAGGCGCTTTTCCGCATTACGTCACAATACCTGGAGACCGTCCGGACCACCGCCCCCATCCTGGGGTTTGAACTCGAAGCCAAGCCGAGCGCCCCCGGCAGCCACCAGTTCGACCTTTACCGGGGCAGTCTCAAAGAGCCAAACCGATTTTTCCAGACCCTGGCCCGTTTGGCGGCTCTGGTCGGTAATGACCGGGTGGGAATCCCGGAACCGCTTGACACTTACCGGCCGGATAGCGTGCGCCTGCGCTGGCCGGACGGCCAATGGGCGCCATCGCGGACTAACGAAGAAGAACCGGCGCCGCGCATCGGCCCCGCCTTCCGGCGTTGCCGTCCCGGGGTGCCGGCCGGCGTCCGGTTGGAGGAAGGGCGCCCGGTCCACCTCCAGAGTTCCCTGGCCACCGGTCACATCCAGGAAGCGCGTGGTCCCTGGAAACTTTCAGGGGATTGGTGGGACCGGTCTTTTTGGGCGGTGGAGGAATGGGACGTACAGCTCCAAAAAGGCGCCCTGTACCGGTTAGCTCATGAGGAGGGTCAATGGCAGGTGGTGGGTATTTACGATTGATACGGGTGGCGGCTCGGGGGTGCGGGGGGAGGCCCGGCGACCAAGCTCACCGTCCCAGCTCCCACACCCCCGCTCCGCCATCCGTATGAGGTATGAGCTACGTCGAACTGCACGCGCGCAGCGCCTTCAGTTTTTTACGGGGCAGCTCTTCACCTGAACACTTGGCCTTTGTTGCCGCCAAACTCGGTTTGCCGGCCCTTGCTTTATGCGATCGGGACGGCGTTTTTGGTGCACCCCGGTTTTACACCGCCGCCAGGGAGGCCGGGATTCGCCCGTTGGTGGGCAGCGAACTCACGATGGAGGATGGCACCGTCCTGCCGGTACTGGTGCGTTCCCGGCACGGCTACCAAAACCTTTGCCGCCTTCTCTCACGAGCCAAGCTTCGCTCGCCCAAAAGTCAAAGCGCCGTCTGCTGGTCCGAACTCCCGGAATTTGCCGAGGGTCTTCTGGCCCTTACCGGCGATCAGGAAGGACCTTTGCCCCACGCTTTGCGAGCCGGCGAATTCGAACTTGCCCAAAAACGGCTGGTCTGGTTACGCGAGGTTTTTGGCCGGGACAGCGTTTTCGTCGAGATTCAGCGTCACGCGCTCCGGGACGAGCATTGGCTGAACCTTCGGTTGATCGAACTGGCTGAACGCCACGGTGCCCCTGTGGTGGCCACCAACGGCGTGCTTTACGCCACCCCGGATCGCCGCCCTGTCCTGGACGTCTTCACCTGCGCACGGCACCACACCCACCTTGACGCCGCCGGACGTCGCTTGGAACCGAATGCCGAACGCCAGCTCAAATCTCCCGCCGAAATGCACCGGCTCTTCGCCGATCTGCCGAAAGCCTTGCACAACACGAGCCTCATCGCCGGCCGAATCGAGTTCACGTTGGAAAACCTCGGCTACCAGTTTCCCCGTTTTAACGTGCCTCCAGGCGAAACCATGTCCGGTTACCTGGACCAGGTCACCTGGCGAGGCGCGCGCGAGCGCTACGGCAGAGTTATCCCCTCCAAAGTCAGGCTGCAGCTCGAGCGGGAACTAAAACTGATCCATCAACTCGGTTTTCCAGGTTATTTCCTCGTCGTTTGGGATCTGGTCCGGTTTTGCAACCGGGCCGGCATCATGGTCCAGGGTCGGGGCAGCGCCGCCAACAGCGCAGTCTGCTACAGCCTCGGCATCACGGCGATTGACCCCGTAAACAACAACCTGCTTTTTGAACGTTTTTTAAGCGAGGGACGCAAGGGCTGGCCGGACATCGACCTGGATCTGCCGAGCGGCAGCCGCCGTGAAACCGTCATTCAGGAAGTCTACCGTCGCTACGGCCGGTCGGGTGCGGCCATGACGGCAAACGTCATCACCTTTCGCGGCCGGAGTGCCATGCGCGAGGCCGGTAAAGCCCTGAATCTGCCCAAAGACATCATGGACCGGTTCTCGCGCCTGCACGCGCACGGCGATTTCCCGTCTACCCTGACGGCGCGCGACCAACTGCGCCAAGCCGGTTTACCGCTGGATCAGCCCCGGGTGAACGCTTTGCTGGCCGTTTACCGGGATATGCAGAATCTGCCGCGCCACCTGGGCCAGCACTCGGGCGGCATGGTAATCTGCAAAGGCCAACTCGATTCCATCGTGCCGGTGGAGAATGCCTCCATGCCCGGGCGCACCGTTATCCAATGGGACAAAGAAGACTGCGAGGACCTGGGCATCGTAAAAGTCGACCTGCTCGGGCTCGGCATGCTGGCCGCCCTGCAGGATACCGTCGAGATCTGCCGGCAACGGGGACGTCCGGTAGACATTGCCACCCTGCCCAAAAACGATGCGGCGACTTACGACCTGCTTTGCCGGGCCGATACCATCGGCGTCTTCCAGGTCGAAAGCCGTGCCCAGATGGCCACGCTGCCGCGGATGAAGCCGCGTGAATTTTATGATTTGGTCATCGAAGTTGCCATCATCCGACCCGGTCCCATCCAGGGGCACCTGATGCACCCTTACCTGGCACGCCGCGAAGGTGCCGAAGCGATCAGCTACCTCGATCCCCGGCTTAAACCGGTGCTGGAGCGGACCCTCGGCGTACCCCTTTTCCAGGAACAAATGCTCAAGATCGCGATGGTCATGGCCGATTTTTCCGGACAGGAAGCCGAAGAACTGCGGCGCGCACTGAGCTCCTACCGTTCTCAGGAACGCATGCAACGCGTCAAAACCAAGTTATGCAAGGCGTTGACCGCCAACCACGTTCCGGCAGAAGTGATCGACAAAATCGTTACCGCCATCACGTCATTTGCCTTGTACGGTTTTCCCGAGTCGCACGCCATCAGCTTCGCCCTGATCGCCTATGCCAGTTCATGGTTAAAAGTGCATCGTCCCGCAGAATTCTATACCGGGCTGCTGAACAACCAGCCGATGGGTTTTTACGCGCCGGCCACGTTGATCAAGGACGCGCAACGGCATGGCCTGAAGGTCAGGCCGGTTTCGGTTACCCACTCAGATTGGTTTTGCAAGGTTGAAGCCGATCAGGTCGTCCGGCTCGGGTTTTGCCTGAGCCAGGGGCTCCAGCGCGAGCACGTCGAGCAGATGCTGGCTGAACGCGGCCGCGCGGCGTTCTCCAGCGTGTGGGATTTTCGTAACCGCACACGGTTCGACCGT
>JAFAUY010000311.1 GCA_019243005.1 Verrucomicrobiota bacterium
AGGCAGCGAATTACTCATCGACCAGCAGGTGTTTGGCCTCATGACGGGCCGGCCGGCGGAGTTCCGCTTTTTCGCGTCTGAGGTTCGCAGCGGCGACAAGCCCGGCCAGGTCATTCCCAACGCCGAACGCGAACTCGAAGAAACCAGCCGGATCGAGGTGACTCTGCCGGCCGTCGAAGGGTTCCCCGAAGGCCAGGCCATCCCGGTGGTCATCAACCCGGTCGTCACCGAACTCGGTAACCTCGAGCTCTGGATGAAGCATACCGGATCGGACCGGCGTTGGAAGGTCGAGTTTCAGGTACGGATGGAATAGAAGGTGTGTGAGGGGCCCACGTCGGTTAATACGGATTGCGGAATCGAGGCGATGATAGGACCTCTTTTATTACGCCACTTCCGCAATCCGTATTAACCGACGTGGGCCCCTCACACACCTTCTTCAGCATCGGCATCGATCTTGGCACCACGAATTGCGCCATGGCGTTCGAGGCGCTCGACGGTGATGCAACGAACGGAGCGAGCGAGGTGTTGCCCCTTCCCCAGTGGGAGACCCTCACGGGATTTTCCGAGGCAACGACGCTGCCCTCCTTCCTTTACCTGCCGTCTGAACGCGAAGCCGTCCGGATGCTGGGAGAGGGCGCGGCGCAAGGAGAGTGGATCCCCGGGCGTTTTGCCAGAAAGCAGGCGGCGGAATTCCCCGGACGCGTCGTGCACTCCGCCAAGTCATGGCTTTGCCACCACGCCGTGGACCGTAGCGCGCCGTTTCTGCCCTGGCGATCGGATGAAATTCCGGTCGAGAAGCGGATCTCGCCGATCCGCGCCTCCGCCCTTCTGCTCGAATACCTGCGCGCCGTCTGGGACGCTAGGTTCGCCGAGCGCGGTTTCGGCTTTGACGGCCAGGAGATCACCGTAACCGTTCCGGCCTCCTTTGACGCCGTGGCGCAGCGGCTTACGCTTGAAGCCGCACGCGAGGCCGGCTTCCCTGAAGGCGTCCGCCTATTGGAGGAACCGCAGGCCGCCTTTTACCGCTGGCTTGAACAGCAAATAACACCGGAAGCCCTCTGGGAAAAACTCTCCGGCAGAAGAGGCGAGGGCGCCCGGCGCGTGGTTGCCGTCATCGATATCGGCGGCGGTACGTCCGATTTCAGCCTTTTTGAGGTCAGCCTCGCTTCCAAGACCACGCTGCCGCACATTAAACGAATCGCCGTCAGTGATCACCTGCTGCTCGGGGGCGACAACATCGACCTTGCGCTCGCACACCACGTCGAGGCACGCCTGGGAGGCGAACCGTTCTCCGGTGCGCAATGGAATTTCCTGGTGGCGCGCTGCCGCGACCTCAAGGAACGCTGCCTGTCGAACGCGTCCGGAGACACCTTTCCGGTATCGATCCCCGGCCGAGGGTCGAGCCTGCTGGGCGGTACCGTCACCGCCCAGGTCACGCGGGCGGAGGTCGAGTCAATCGTGCTGGACGGATTTTTTCCCGAATGCGCGGCGGACGCCCGGCCCGCGGAGACGCAAGCCGCTCTGCGGGAGTGGGCGCTCCCGTACGCCGCAGACAGCGCGGTCACGCGCTACCTGGCCGATTTTCTGCGTGGCCGCCCGCGCGTGGACGCCGTGCTGTTCAACGGGGGAACGCTCTACCCCGAGGCGTTGCGTCGCCGGCTCGGGCAACAGATAAAACGCTGGCAGGGTGGCGTCGAACCGCAAATCCTGGACAACCCGGAGCCGGATCTGGCGGTCGCCCGGGGAGCAGCCCGCTTCGGCGGCATCGTGCACCGTCGCGCCCAACGCATCGAGGCCGGCGCAGCGCGCGCAATCTATCTCGAAATTCACAAACCGCCGGTAAAGGCGGAAAAATCTTCCGCCACCCTGGTTTGCATTCTGCCCCGTAATGCGCCGTCCGAAGAGGAGTTCCGGGTTTCTGAACCCGGCCTCGAACTGCGCGTCAATCGCCCGGTGCGGTTCCAGCCGTATTACTCAACCCGGCGCAGCGCCGACCGGGCAGGCACGCTCGTGCCATTCAACAAAGACGAGTTCCGCCGGCTTCCGCCCCTCCAGACCACCGCGCGCCTTAGCGAGCGGCCGGCAGCCGGCGACCGCTTGCCGGTGACGCTCAGCACCCGGATGAACGAACTCGGCCTACTTCAGGTCACCTGCGTCAGCGCTGACCCGCGCGTGCGCGCATCGTGGCCGCTCGAGTTCAACCTTCGCCCGCACGAACCCGATCCTGAAGCCGGAAGCCGGACACCGCCCGGCGACGATACCGCCCTAGGACCCGATGCCGGGGTCGATCCGGCGCGCCTCGAGACCGCCCAAACCCGCATCCGGTCGCTCTTTTCCCGTCCGCTTGACCCGCGCGACAAACTCACCGCCGCCAATCTTCTCAAAAATCTTGAGCAAATTCTCGGAATGCCAAAAGCCGGCTGGAACTGGGTTCTCATTCGCTCGCTCTGGCCGGCCCTGCATGATTGCTTTTCGCGCCGTCAGGAATCCGTGGAACACGAAGAAACGTGGCTGATCCTGGCCGGATTCCTTCTTCGGCCCGGATTCGGCGCTCCCGAAGACGATGCGCGCATCGATGAACTCTGGCCGCTGCACACGGATGGACTCGCCTTTCCCGGCAAACGCCTTCAGCTCCAGCAGTACATCCTTTGGCGACGGGTCGCCGGCGGGCTGAGCCGTGAACGGCAGGAAACGATTCTCGAGCCCGAGCTACCTAAACTGCGCACTCAGAAAAATCCGCCGGCTGAACTTGTCCGGCTCGCGGGGACGCTCGAGAGAATCAACCCGGCCACCAAGGCCGAGCTCGTTGACCTTTTTCTTCAGACTGCCCGGCAACTCGCGTCAACTGGACAGTACTGCGCGCCGTACCTCGTTGCGCTCGGACTCCTGCTCAACCGCGCTCCGCTTTATGCCGGGCCCGACACCGTCGTTCCACCAGCCTACGTCGAACAGGCTCTCGAAGCGCTGTCGGACCTCGATTGGACGGCACCCGATCTCGCCGAGATCTCTACCCTTTTTCTCCGCGCCGGGCGTGTGGTCGATGACCCGGCCATCGATCTGCCGAAACCTTTGCGGGACAAGATCGCGTCCAAACTTCAAAAAGCCGGTATCGCACCCGTCAGGCTGGAAAGATTGCGCAAGTTCGTCCCGGTTGCCTCCGGCGATCGCACTAGCCTCTTCGGCGAATCGCTCCCACCCGGCTTGGTGATCGGGGGCGATTGATAGCTGGCCGGGCCTCTGCCCGAGGGGGAACAGCCGATGTTACACTCGTTCTCAGGATGATCGAGCTGGTCTTTGCCCCGGACGGGCAGCCCCGAAGGGACGACCGAGAGTAGCCCGGTAATTCAGGGCTGAGCTTTACGCACATTTATGGGCGGCGGGTGCCGGTTCTTCTTGCCCCGGAGGGGCAAAGACGGCTCACGCCGCCGGCAAATCGGTGTAGTGGCCTCGGCGGATGCGACTGCGCGTAACCTTCGGCGACACGCGACGTCACGTACTATGAAAATAGCTCTTGACGGAGCCATTTCTCTCGATGCCCGCCGGTCGGGTGACCGGCGGGTCTTCACGTAGCACCGGCCACTCCCCGGCCCGGTACTATTCCCGGCTCGGGTTGGCGTTAAAAACCGTTGAAGCGGCTGGCGTCCTACGCTAATGGTCACCGAAACCTGCCGCTCAAGGGTGTCGTTGAGGCGAGTGTTACAAAACCTTAACGTTGGTTTAGTTGAGGTATGCCGGATATGCAGGTCTCATGCCCACTTGATCGCTTACGATCCTTATGCACCTGTTTGGAGAACTTTTATCCCCCGGAAATGCGCTTTTTCTGCTGCTGGCCCTCGCGATGGCGTTGAGCTTTGAATTTGTAAACGGCTTTCACGACACGGCCAATGCCGTCGCCACCGTAATCTATACGCACTCGCTCCGGCCCTGGATCGCCGTCATCTGGTCCGGCTTATGGAACCTGTTTGGGGTCTTGACCTCGACCGGCGCGGTCGCTTTCGGCGTCGTGGCGCTCCTGCCAGTTGAACTCGTGCTCAACGTCGGTTCCGGGGCAGGGTTTGCCATGGTGTTTGCCTTGCTCTTGTCGGCCATCATCTGGAATGTGGGTACCTGGTACCTGGGATTGCCCGCCTCAAGTTCTCACACGCTGATCGGTGCCATCATGGGCGTGGGTCTGGCCAACTCAATGTTGTCGCCCGGTCACGTGTTTGGTGAAGGCGTCAACTGGGCCAAGGCGGAGGAGGTGTTCAGTTCGCTACTGCTTTCCCCCATCGTGGGGTTTATAGGTTCGGCAATCTTGCTCCTGCTCGGTAAACTGCTGATCCGGCGCCCGGAGCTCTACGAACCGCCGCCGAAGGGTACACCGCCTCCCTGGCCGGTACGGCTTCTGCTGATTGGCACCTGCACCGGCGTAAGTTTTGCACACGGCTCCAATGACGGCCAGAAAGGCATGGGCCTGCTCATGTTGATCCTCGTCGGCATCCTGCCGGGAGCATTCGCGCTGAATCTTACGACGGACCCGGCGGTGTTTGCAGGATTTGCGGAGGCGGCTCATCACGCGGTGGAGAGCATTGACCGCCTTGCCGGGGGTAACAAGATGCCCGACAACGACGCTTCCATCGAACTGTCCAATTACCTCAAAACTACCGGGCAATTCAACGACCGCATCCTGCCCGCCCTCTCGGTCGTCAACCATCGTATCGTTGCTCTGATCGATGGGAAGCACGGGTTTAATGAGCTGCCGAGCCCCGACCGCTCGAAACTGCGCAGCGATCTTTACCTCACCGGCGAGACGATCAACAAGCTGAACAAACAAGGCCACCTGAACGACCCGCAAGCCAAGCCGGTCCTGACGAGTTACCGGTCACGCCTCAAAAACGTTACCGATTACATCCCGGTATGGGTAAAGGTAGCGGTGGCGTGCGCCCTCGGTTTCGGCACGATGATCGGCTGGAAACGCATCGTGGTGACCGTCGGTGAAAAGATCGGCAAATCGCACCTGACCTATGGCCAGGGTGCGTCGGCGGAACTCGTCGCCATGGCTACGATCCTTGCCGCGGACCGGTTCGGCCTGCCGGTGAGCACCACCCACGTGCTCTCTTCAGGGGTCGCCGGGACCATGGCCGCCAACCATTCCGGGCTGCAGATGCAAACGCTGCGCAATATCGTGCTGGCCTGGGTATTGACCCTGCCGGCCTGCGTGTTGCTGGGAGCGGGTACCTTCGCAGCCGGTCTCTACATCGTCTTTAGCATCTTCGGCATGAAGTAACGTAAGAAGATGAAATTGGCATCGTTTGCGGCAGCCGCCACGCTCTGGGTTTTGAACTTGGAGTTTTCCCGGGCACAGCAACCCGTGCCGGCGGCGGAGGCAGGACAACACGTGGGACAGGCTGTAGTCGTGCGTGGCACCGTCGAAAATGTGCAACTGCAGGAAGACGGCAACGTTCGAATTTCGTTTGCTGAAACCAACCAGCCCAACGGGTTCAGCGCCTTGATAGTTAAAGGAACGGGATTGGATGCAGATCC
Source organism: Verrucomicrobiota bacterium (assembly GCA_019243005.1). Classification (GTDB taxonomy): domain Bacteria; phylum Verrucomicrobiota; class Verrucomicrobiia; order Chthoniobacterales; family JAFAMB01; genus JAFBAP01. Next base: position 5,524 of record JAFAUY010000311.1, read on the forward strand.
CCGCCTGACTTTTCTACCGAGGCATCAGCTGGAAGTCAGAGGTAAGGTGGAACTGGAAGGAGACCGGCCGGAGATCAAGGTTACCTCGCGCGACCAACTCGTCAAACCGGCAGGGGAATGATGGCCTGCAGGCCCCTACCGGGCGCCTGCCGGTTCTCGATCGAGATCACCGGCGCCTTCCCGGGAACCGGCATGGCGGATCAGGTTGATCGTCCCCTCAAAGGTTTCTACCAGTGCGGTGCAGCTCTCTATCCAATCACCGGTGTTGTAATACTCGATTGCGCCGATCTTCCGCACCGTTGCGGTATGGATGTGGCCGCAAACGACCCCCTCCACATCATAATCCTGCGCATAGCGGACGACCGCCTCTTCGAAATTGCTGATGAACTTGGCGACGTTCCTGACGCGCCCTTTTACATAGGCGCTGAGCGACCAGGGCTCGAGCCCAAGCAGGCGCCTCGCCAGGTTAACGACACCGTTGCCTCGCAACAGCACCGTATAACCGAGGTCTCCGGCGTGCCCGAGCCATCCGAGGTTCTGCACCACGGTGTCGAGTTCATGCCCGTGGAACACCAGGATGCGCTTGCCGTCCACCGTGGTGTGAATCGCATGCTTCTGCAGGGTAACGCTCCCGTAGGTGCCTAAATAGCCGGCCACCAATCCGTCGTGATTGCCGGGAATGTAAATAATCTCGGTGCCTTTTCTGCCCTTACGAAGAAGTTTTTGGATGACGTCGTTATGTTCCTGAGGCCAAAAGATCCCGCGTCGCAATGCCAGGACATCAATGATGTCACCGACAAGGTACAACCTCTCAAATTCGTTCTCACGCAGGAAGTCCAGCAGCATCCCAGCCCTGGTCCCTTTCATGCCGAGGTGAAAGTCTGAGATCCAGCCGGTACGCCAATGGGCCATGCAATTTGTCCGCGTTACGGTTACTGTTTGCACACGTCTCATTTCACACTGCGGTGGTAATAGCAACGTGCCGATTGTTACGATTTCGACAGATTAGGCCGCATCGTTGGTAGACCGGATTCATAGACCGGATTCCGCGTGACTTTTCCTGCCGTTTCCGTCACGATGCCCTTCCTGCATGACCACGCTCCCGGAAGCGTCCCCGGTAAAATCCTCGGTTTGACCGGATGTGCCGGGAAACATTCCAAACGTCCGGACGACCCCGTCAGCGCGCCGCCAACCGTCACTTGAATGCGTTCGTAACCGCAACGATACTGCTGCCGTGCTGGTGACCGCAGTGGTCACGGCACACAATCGAGGTGAACCGGCGCGAGGCCAGGGTGAGATGAAATGCAGCGTGAGCTCTCTCCAATGTTGCGGACCGAAGTGCGAAATCTCGGCGCCGGTTAAAAAACCTGAACACTTGAACCCTTTTGCAGGTTAAGTCTGATGAGCTTACAATTGAAACGCAAAGAGAATTTGCGGCAGGGACTTCGGCGCATTGCCGAAGCGCGGCTCCAGGAGGTATCGCGCCTCATGGGTAAAGCCGGGCTCACCGCTGAGCCGGTGCACACCGCCCGCAAGACGATCAAAACCCTTAGGGCAACTTTGCGGCTCACCCGCGGGGCGCTCCCGGAGGATGCGCGCAAGCAGCGCAACCAGGTGTTGCGGGATTTCGCGGGCCGGCTCTCGGGGCCACGCGACGCTGCCGTCACCCTGGCCGCATTCGAGAAAGCGTACCGTGAGAGCCTGGACGGAGATCAGCGGTCGAAGGTCCGGCTGCCATGGGTGACGCGGGTGCGGCAAGCCTTGGCCGGCCAGGCGCATGCGCCGGTAAAGGCCGAAACCTATCAGGATGCTGCCGAAAGCGTGCGACGTCTGACCGGCAACGTGTTGCCTTTTCAGGATGATGCCCAAAAGGACGGTTGGGAAGATACGGTCGAAGCCGGCCTGCGAAAAACCTACCGGCAGGGCCGCCGGTTGCTCACGGACATTCAAAACACGCCGGATGCGCCCGACGAGCAGTGGCATGAACTGCGCAAACGGGCCAAAGACCTCGGGTACCAATTGGCGCTGCTCAAAAAGCTTAAGGGGGTCAAGCCCCTGCTGGCTAAGCTGGATGAAGTCGGCGAGGCGCTCGGTGATGCGCGCGACCTGACCCTGCTGCGCGAGTACCTGAACAAGGTGCGCGATAAACGTGAGCTCACCCCTAAGGAGCAGCAAAGCTTCCGGCGCCTCCTGGCGTACATCGACCGGCAACGCGAGCAACTGCACCGGCACGCGTTACAGATCGCCCAGACCGTGTACCGGAACGGCGGCGAAAAGTTTACCGCGCGCATGGCGAAACGCTGGCGCTCCTGGCACACGGGTTAGGAATCGCACCGCAAGAATCTATAACAGGAGGCGGGTGAAAGGCCCGTGGCCAGCCTCGCTGCCCATCCCTTCTGGCACCCACCCTCAGGCTGACACCTGTTCTCAGATTCATCGAGTCCGGCCCAACCGTATGCTATCCCTCCCCGGCGGCTCACCTCCATTGAGAACAGGTGTAGTTACGAAGGTTGTAAAACTCGCGTGCAACCCGTCTGTCTGCAGAGACCACAGCGCTTGGTGTGAGTTAGCCTCTCTGGTTCGTCGATGGCTAAAGCCTCCCGGCCGGGGGGTCGCTTCCCGCCCCGAAGGGGCGTCGGATCCTGGCGCGTTGGGTCGTCGGAGGGCTTTCGGGCGCGCGCACATTTGATTCGCACGAAGCATTCCAGTGAACCTAACTAACCGGCGATGCGTGCGCTGATCATCGAGGACGATCTTAAAACCGCGGCGTTCCTCGGTGAGGCGCTCCATGAAGCCGGGTGGTCTGTGGAAACGGCGCGAGACGGGCAGAAAGGTTTGCAAAAGGCCCTGGCCGGAAATTACGCATTAATCCTGCTCGACGTCATGCTGCCGGGGCGCGACGGCTGGTCGGTCCTCAGCGTATTACGCGAGAAAGGCAAAGGGACTCCCGTGCTTTTCCTGACTGCACGCGATGCCGTCGGCGACCGGGTACGCGGGCTGGATCTGGGTGCGGATGATTACCTCGTCAAACCGTTTGCATTGCCGGAATTGCTGGCGCGGGTCCGCTCCATCCAGCGGCGCGGGCTTGAGCGCCCGCCGCTGAGCCTGCGGGTGGCCGACCTCGAAGTCGACCTGTTGAATCACACGGCCAGCCGGGGTGGGATCGCGCTGCACCTCACGCCCAAAGAGTTTGCCCTGCTGGCCTTGATGGCGCGTCACGCCGGCGAAGTTCTCGGACGCGGGCAGATCGCCAGGCAAGTTTGGAACCTGGAGTTCAATGGCGGCTCAAACGTCGTGGACGTGGCGGTCAGGCGCCTGCGGCGAAAGGTCGATCCGCCCCCTCTGCGGCCGCTGATCCGCTCGGTTTACGGGATAGGCTATGTCCTTGATGCAGGCTGAATCGGTTCCGAGGCCGCGTCGCACCTGGTCCATCGTTTTTCGACTGGCCTTGCTCTATAGCCTCGTTTCGGCGCTTTCATTCGGGGCAGTCGGCGCGTTCCTTTACCGTGCGCTGGGTGAGACCCTGGATACCGAGGCGCGCACGGTGCTGGCCGACAAAATCGCGGTGCTCCGCCAGATCATCCGCGAACGTCCGCACCCGCGCGAGGCTTTGGAAGAAGAAGTGGAATGGGAAAGTGCCGCGCGCAAGAACTCGGCCTACTACGCACGCCTGCTTGACGCCGGCGGCACCGTGAAACTCGCGTCTGCGGGAGCGGAGGCCTTACTGCCGCCGTCGTCCCGATTCCCGGCAGCGACACCGGCCGGCCAAGCCCTGGGCGCCACGGCTTTGTGGCACCGGGCGGGCCGTACGCTGCTCCTGGCGTCGGCTGTGGCGCAAAGTCCCGACCACGAAACCTACATCTACCAATTAGGTTTGGATGTGTCCGGTCAGGAGCGGGTCCTGGCCGTCTTCCAGGAAAAGTTGCTGCTCGCCTTATCGATTCTCACCGGCGTTTCGGCCCTCTTGGGAGCCCTGATTGCCCGGCGCGGGATCCGGCCGATCGAGAGGATTACCCATGCCGTGCAACGCGTCAGCGCAACCGCCCTAGGAGAGCGCGTCAGCACAACGGCGTGGCCGCGGGAATTGGCACCCCTGGCGCAGGCGTTTGATGGGATGCTCGAACGCCTGGAGGACTCCTTCGCGCGTCTTTCGCAATTTTCGGCCGATCTGGCGCATGAATTTCGCACCCCACTCCATAACCTCCTGGGTGAGGCACAGTGGGCACTCGTCAAGCCTCGGGCCGCCGAGGAGTACCGCCGCGTCGTGCAGTCCGGCCTGGAAGAATGCGAACGTCTGGCGCGGATGGTCGACGGTATGCTGTTCCTCGCCCGCGCCGACTGCGGCAGTGTCCCGTTGCGATGGACCGAAATCGCCGTCCAGGAGGTCGCCCGTGAACTCTTGGAATTTTTCGAGCCGTGGGCCAGCGAACGGGGGGTTACCCTGCGGGCACACGGCGACGCGCAATTGCAAGCCGACCCGGATCTGTTTCGCCGGCTATTATCGAACCTGATCACGAACGGGGTCGAGCACACGCCCTCAGGCGGGCAGGTCGAGGTGCTGGGTGAGGACCAGGGAACCGCCGTGACGCTCACGGTGCAGGACACCGGAGAGGGCATCGGGGCGGAACATCTGCCCCGGCTATTTGATCGTTTTTACCGGGTCGACGCAGCCCGGACTCACCGAAGCGGGAGCGGCCTGGGCCTCGCCATCTGCAAAAAGATCACCGAACTGCACGGCGGAACCATCCGGATCGAGAGCGCGCCCCAGCAAGGTACCGCCGTGCAGGTAGTTTTACCCAAAAAGGTCGGAACCTGCGCCCCCCAAACCGTGTAATCGTGACAATTCGGTTAATTTGTTACGAGAGTGTTAACTAACTTTCGTTGCCTCACCCGTCCTTTGGCTTTTAGTGCTGGCCTGATGGAATTCACCTGCCGTTCGGCAGGTCGGCTTTTCAGCACCCCAAAGGACAACCCAATGAAAATGAGGCCTCCATTTTTCGGCGCCGCTCATCACCCGTTTTCGGCGCAGGTCGCGGCCGTTCTGCTCGCACTCGGTTCGGCCCTTACGGCTTCGGGGCAAGATCAGGATCAGAACGGCAACGTCACCCCCGCCGGTCAGCTCCTCAGCCCGACCGCCGCTCCGGGGTCCACCTTCGAATCCTTCAACCCCGAATTATCCAAGTACCCTGACTTCCGGCCAAGCGGCGGAGCCGCCACGGTCCTCAGCCCTGACAAAAAGACGCTGGTCATCGTCATTTCGGGGTACAACCTGTGGAATGACCCCACCGGTACACAGGATCCCATCGCCTCAACCGAGTACATTTTCGTGTACGATATAAGCAGCGGCAAACCGGTTAAGAAACAGGTCCTCCAGATTCCGAACACCTTTGTCGGCGCGGCGTTCGATCCCTCGGGAAACACCCTCTACGTCGGAGGCGGTAAAGACGACAACGTGCACATTTTCACGCGTTCGGATGACGGTACGTGGTCGGAAACTGGCACGCCGATCAGCCTCGGCCACACGGGAACCAACGGCGTTACCCCGACTGATGTACCGCCGGAGACCGCCGGGTTGGCGGTCACACCGGACGGCTCGCGGCTGGCCGTATGCAACCTGGAAAACGATTCCGTCTCGATCGTTGACCCGCGAGCCGGCAGCGTGATCGGCGAGGTCGACCTGCGTCCAGGTAAGATCAATCCGGCGCAGCATGGGGTACCCGGCGGCGAATACCCTTACGGCGTGGTGATCAAGGGCAATGACGTCGCGTACGTCTCCAGCCTCCGGGATCGCGAAATCGTGGCGGTCAGCCTGGGGACCTTGGGGGAGCAGCCGGCCGTCGTGGCCCGTATCAAGGTCAAGGGTTCACCCAACTCATTGCTGCTGAACCGAAAACAAACCCGTTTGCTCGTCACCGCGGACATGGAGGATGTTGTCAACGTCATTGATCCTAACACCAATTCCTTGCTGCACACCATCAGGACCACGGGCCCGGATTACGTGGTAGGCGATCTGAAGACCTACAAGGGCAGCATCCCCAATAATCTGGCGCTCTCGCCCGACGAGAAAACGCTTTACGTGACCAACGCCGGCAGTAACTCGCTCGCCGCCATCGACCTGGGCACAAAAAGCGTCACGGGGCTGATTCCTACCTCGTTCTGGCCTACGGCCGTTGCCGTGAGCCAGGATGGCAATTTCTTGTTCGTGACCAACTGGAAAAGCCCGGCCGGTCCCAACCCGGAACACTTTACCAACCCGATCAACAGTAACGCCGCAAACCAGTACGTGCTGCAGTTGGACAAAGCCGGGCTCCTGACCATTCCGCTGGTCACCGATCCGGGCACCCTGGATCAATTGACGCGCACCGTGGCAGCTAACAACGGCTATTCGGTGCAGCCGGACGCCAATGATCAGGCGACGATGGCCGAGCTCCGCAACCGGATAAAACACGTGATCTACATCGTAAAGGAGAACCGGACCTATGATCAGCTTTTCGGCGACCTGCCGGAAGGCAACGGCGACCCTTTCATTACTCAGTTCGGGTACGATGTGACCCCGAATTTTCACCGGCTCGTGACCGATTTTGTCCTCCTGGATAATTTCTACACCCCGGGTGACGTCAGCGGCGATGGCTGGCCCTGGAGCACGGCGGGACGCGAGACCGATTACGGCGTGAAAAGCATTTCCGAGAACTACGCCGGGCGCGGATTCTCCTACGACACCGAAGGCACCAACCGCGACGTCAATGTCGGCTACCCGACGTTGCAGGGGCGTTTGGCCGTCGCGCCTTACATGACCCCTGACCCGGACATCCTGCCGGGTGCCGTCGATGTGGCGGCTCCCGATGGGCCGGCAGGTCAGGAAGGAAAAGGTTATCTCTGGGATGCGGCCGTACGCAAGGGACTGTCCATCCGCGATTACGGTTTCTTCTGCGATCTGGTCCGTTACGGCACCACCGCGGGCAAGACCGACATCAGCGCTTACCAGGTCCCGCTTGAGCGTGACCCGGCTTCGAAAGGTTTGCAGGTCGCCTTCCCCGCCAAGCCGGCCTTGATCCGCAACTTCGACCCTTACTTCCGGAGTTTCGACACCGCCTTCCCGGACTTCTACCGTGAGGCCGAGTGGGAACGCGAGTTTGCGGATTTTGAGCACAACGGCAATCTGCCCCAGCTTAGCTTCGTGCGCCTCATGGAGGATCACATGGGCAACTTCACGCGTGCCCTCGATGGAGTGAACACCCCGGAGAAACAGCAATCGGACAACGACTACGCCGTCGCCCGCCTGGTGGATCGCGTCGCCCACAGCAGTTACAAAAACGACACCCTCATCTTCATCTGCGAAGACGATTCCCAGGACGGCCCCGACCACGTCGACGCGCATCGCTCGACGGCCTACGTCGTGGGTCCGTACGTAAGGCATAATGCTTTGGTCTCGGACCGGTACAGCACGGTTAACATGATCCGGACGATCGAAGACGTCCTCGGCCTTGAGCACCTGAATCTTTACACGGCGACGGCACGCCCGATGACCTCGTGCTTCGACCTTAACCAACAGGACTGGGACTTCGTCGCACAACCCTCTGCGTACCTCGTGTTTGGCACAACCCTGCCGGTACCTCAGAATCCAACGGTATCAGTATCGGGCGGAATTCCGGCCCACGATGCGGCGTACTGGGCCGAAAAGACGAAAGGCTTCGATTTCAGCCGGGAAGATAACCTATTCGATCCGCAGCTGTTTAACCGGATCATCTGGGCTGGTCTTAAGGGAATGGCGCCCTACCCGGCGGCTCGGGCCGGCGTCGATCTGCGGCGGAACCGGGAGAAGCTGCTCGAACAGGCGAGAATTCTGCACGACCTGGAAACCCACCTTCCGGTGTTGGCGGCTCAGGCGCGTTAGTTCTGAAGGTGGTTTTGATCCGCAATCCGTATTCATCCGCAGAACACGCAGAGAACGCAGAAAAGAGAAAATGTCCACCGATTACGCAGATTACACCGATTAGGGCCCTGCCACGCGTTCGAAGGCTCAACTTGACACCGGCATAGCGCCCTTAGGCTGCTGCGCCGAACGCCGAACGCCGCTCGACACCCGTTACCGGTTACCGGTTACCGCTTACCCGTGATCCCGCGAGCCGTTTGCGGATGGCGTCGCATACCGTCTCCAGCACTTTGACGCGGGCATACCGCTTGCAATTTGATTCGACGATCGTCCACGGGGCGTACGGCGTGGTCGTGCGGTACAACATCTCCTCAACCGCTTCCCGGTACTGATTCAGCTTCTCCCGATTCCGCCAGTCCTCGTCGGTGATCTTCCATTGCTTATGCGCCAGTTTCTGGCGTGCCTCAAACCGGCGCAGCTGCTCGTCCGGATCGATGTGGAGCCAGAATTTCAGGAGAACCGTGCCGAAATGCACCAACTGCTGCTCCATCCCGTTAATCTCCCGGTACGCCCTTCGCCACTGAGCCTCCGTGCAAAACCCCTCCACCCGTTCGACCAGGACCCGGCCGTACCACGTCCGGTCAAAAATCGTGATGTGCCCGGCTTTCGGCATCTGCGCCCAGAAGCGCCACAGGTAGTGGTGCGCCTTTTCAATGTCGTTCGGGGCGGCGATCGGAACCACCTCGTACCCCCGAGGATCCAGGTTCTGCGTCAGCCGGCGGATATTGCCGCCCTTGCCGGCGGCGTCCCAACCCTCATAAGCGATCACGACGGGGACACGCCGCAAATAGATCTCGTGCTCCAGTTCGCGGAGCAGCACCTGGGCCTCCTTCAGACGGGCGGCGTACTCGTCCGGCGATAGTGACAGGGACAGGTCCGCTTGGTCGAGCGCAGTCGTCTTGAAGGCCTTGGCCGTAAAGGATGGCTCGACTGCGGGCGTCGCCGGCACGGCCTCGGCCTTACGTTGCCAAGCCGCAATCCCTCGCTCGAGCCCATCGATCACGGTCGCAAAAATCTTGAGGGTGGCGAACCGCCGGTCGTGAGCCTCGACCACCGTCCAGGGAGCGTAGTCGGCATCGGTCTCGGTCAGCATGTCCTCCGCCGCTTCCAGGTAATCGGCGTAGCATTCGTGCTGCCGCAGGTCGTCCTTGGTCACCCGCCAGGCCGTCGTCGCATTCGCACGCAGGGCGTCGAACCGTCGCTTCTGTTCACCCTTGGAAATGTGGAGGAAGCACTTGACGATGATCACCCCTTCATCGGTCAGCTGCCGCTCAAACAGGCGAATATCCTCGAACGCTTGCCGGAGTGCTTTTCCCTTCACCTTGCCTTCGACCCGGTCAGTCACCACCTTCCGGTTCCAACTCCGGTCGAAAATGGCCATCCGCCCCCGAGTCGGCGTCCGTTTCCAGAACCGCCACAAAAAGGGGTAGAACGCTTCTTCCTCCGTCGGGCCACGCGCGCTGTGAACGGTAAAGCCTCGCGGGTCGAGCGGCAAAATCATCTCATTGATGAGCGTCCCCTTGCCGGCCGCGCTCCAACCTTCGAAGACGACGATGACGGGAATGCCGAGAGCTTTGACTTCCCGTTGGAGGGCGGCCAGTTTCAGGTCCGCCTCACCCTTGAGCGTTTTGTACTCCGGCTTGGCGACCTTTCGCGACAGATTAATGTTCCTGAG
>JAFAUY010000147.1 GCA_019243005.1 Verrucomicrobiota bacterium
AAGGGGGCGCCGCGGGTGGGTTGTTGAACCTGCTGCAGATGCCTCAACTTAATCATCGTTGCGAAATCACCGCCGGCGTCCGCGAGCAGGAGTGCCGCGAACTGTTGCAGGAATTTTTTCGTGCCCGGCGCCGCGGGGAGTAACTAGAAGGTGTGTGGGAGGTCCAGGCTCATGAACTTCGCCACAGAAGGCGTGTGGGAGCTGAGGGCGGCGCCCTTCATGCGGCTGGACCTCCCACACGCCTTCTAAACGACCAACATCGCATCGCCGTAGGAGAAAAAGCGGTAACGCGCGCGCACCGCTTCGCGATACGCCTCCAGGATGAAATCGCGACCGGCGAACGCGGCCACCAGCATCAGCAGGGTCGATTTCGGCAGGTGAAAATTGGTCAGGAGCTTGTCCACCCGGCGGAACCGGTACGGCGGGTAGATAAACAGGTCGGTCGCGCCGGGTCCGGCACGGATCTCGCCGTGACGCGTCATCAGGGTCTCCAGAACCCGGACGCTGGTGGTGCCGACCGCGAGCACCGTACGCGCCCGAGTGATCGCGGCGGCCGCCTCAGCACCGACGTGAAAGGGTTCCCGGTGCATTTTGTGCTCTGTGACGGTTTCGGTCTTTACCGGGCGGAACGTGCCCGGTCCGACGTGCAGGGTCACGAACGCGTGCGGCAAGCTAGCGAGCATTTCCCTGGTAAAGTGCAGGCCGGCCGTGGGAGCCGCCACTGCCCCCGGTTCAGCCGCGTACACCGTCTGGTAGCGCTCGTAGTCCGCCGTGGTCGCCGGCCGTCGCACGTACGGCGGTAAAGGCATTTCACCGACCACGGCGAGATCGGGCGGTCGCTCAAATTCAACGATCCGGTCCCCGTTCTCCTCGACGACCAGGACCCGGCCGGCTGCCCCGGCCAGCCTGAACTCGCGTCCGGCAGAAAACCAGCGCCCGGGCCGGGCCCAGCAGCGCCACCGGGTTGGGCCCTGTTGTTCCAGAAGGAGCAATTCTGCTTTCCGCTCCGGCAACCGCAGGCGCGCAGGGATGACTTCGGTGTTATTAAGGACCAGGAGATCGTCCGGAGCGATCAGCCGCGGCAATTGCGCGAACGAGTGATGGCCGAAACTCCCGGTGCGGCGGTCAATGACCAGCAGCCGGGACGCATCCCGTTGAGCAACGGGGTATTGTGCGACCAATTCCTCCGGCAGCTCATAATCGTAGTCGGAGAGCCGTAAACTCATGGCGGGCACGAACCTGTTGCCGGCGGTGCTCACCAAGCTCTAAACAGGGGTGAGCAATGCAGGCGATCGGGTGATTTTTGCGAGCTAGGAGGTCTGCGGGGCGGGGCTGAGCCGGCGTCCGAACTTCTTGTCCAGGATCGAATTCCACTGGGCGAGCCGTCCTTTCTGGTCTGCAAAAACCGCGTCGGCCTGGTCGAGGATCTCGACCGATTGGATCCGGTCACCCTGGGCAATTTTTTGCGCTACTTCAAGGCCCCCGGTCACGACCCCGAAGATCGTGTAGCCCTGATCGAGCATCTCGATGTGTTTAGGGTGCAACGCATCGATGGTGATGTAAAACTGCGAGCCGTTGGTGTTAGGGCCGGCGTTAGCCATGGCGAGAACCCCGACCTGCTTGTGGCTGAGTTCGACGTTCGCTTCGTTCTCGAAACGGTAACCCGGGTCGCCCGCACCGGTGCCGAGCGGATCGCCTCCCTGGATGACAAAGCGCGGCACGACGCGGTGGAACGTCAGGCCCTCGTAAAATTTGCGATGGGCCAGGTTGAGGAAATTGGCCACCGTCACGGGAGCCTTGGCCGGGTGCAACGTCGCTTCGATGTCGCCTTTCGAAGTGTGAAGGATGATCCTGATATCCTGAAGCATGCCGGAACCCTCGACGCAGTGGCGCGGATTGCCAACCGGGATTTGGCGGGCCGCTTCGACGGATGCGACGGGAAAATCACAAATGAACCTTTGCGGACCGAGGATTTAACGCCTAGATGGGGGCATGTTGAAAGTCGGGCTCGTTCAGATGTCGTGCGCTCTCGATCCGGCCCAAAACGTGGAAAAGGCGACCCTGAAGGTCCGCGAAGCGGCGTCCCGGGGAGCAGAGATTGTTTGCCTGCAGGAACTGTTTACCACCGTTTACTTCTGCCAGGTTGAAGACCACAAGTACTTCCGCTTTGCCGAACCTGTCCCGGGCCCCGCGACCGAACGCCTGGCCGCGGTGGCGAAAGAGACCGGCGTAGCGATCGTCGGATCGCTGTTCGAAAGGCGGGCGGCCGGTCTGTACCATAACACGGCGGTCATCATCGACGCGGACGGCACCTACCTGGGCAAGTACCGGAAGATGCACATCCCGGATGACCCGCTTTTTTATGAGAAATTTTATTTTACTCCGGGCGACCTGGGCTTCAGGTCCTGGCAGACGAAATTCGCGCGCATCGGCGTCCTGGTGTGCTGGGACCAATGGTACCCGGAGGCGGCGCGGCTGACCGCGCTGCACGGCGCCGAAATCCTGTTTTACCCGACGGCCATCGGCTGGCACCCGTCCGAGAAAGCAAAGTTCGGCCAGCGCCAGCATCGTTCCTGGGAAACCATCCAGCGAAGCCACGCCATCGCCAACGGCTGTTACGTGGTGGTTCCCAACCGGGTAGGCCACGAAGCACCCGACGGGGGTGAGGGCATCGAATTCTGGGGTCAAAGTTTTGTCGCCGATCCCACGGGCGAAATCATCGTGAAAGGGTCCGTTGAGAAGGAAGAGGTGCTGGTTGCGGACGTTGATCTGGAGGAACTTGACCGGCAGCGGACCCACTGGCCGTTTCTGAGGGACCGCCGGATCGACGCGTACGGAGAACTCGTGGAGCGTTACCTGGACTGATACGGATTGCGGATCAAACGGCGAGATTATACGCGGTGGGCAAACCGGTACTATGATCCGCAATCCGTAGGAGCGAGGCCGTCCCTATGTCGCTACGACCGTTCAGCCCGGGATCACCGGCAGCCGCCGGTTACCGCATGCCGGCCGAATGGGAACCGCATGCCGCCACCTGGCTCTCCTGGCCCCGGCGTGAAGGCATCAGTTTTCCGGATGCTTACGACGAAGTGATGCCGGCATTCCGGGATATGCTGGACGCGTTACGCGAGTCGGAGCCGGTCTGCATCAACGTCCGGGATGCGATGCACGAAGCCGCAGCGCGCAAGGACCTGGCCGGCCTTGACCTGAAGCACGTGCGTTTCTTTCATATCCCAACCAACGAACCGTGGTGCCGGGATCACGGGCCGATGTTTATCAAAAGAGACCGGGACCGCTCTCTGGCGATCGTCGACTGGGATTACAACGCGTGGGGCGGGAAGTACCCTCCGTACGATCTGGATGAAGTGGTTCCGGTGCGCGTCGCCGAACAACTTGGCCTCGAGGTATTTTCTCCGGGCCTGGTGATGGAGGGGGGCTCGATCGATTTGAACGGGTCGGGTTCAATCCTGACGACGCGTTCCTGCCTGCTCAACCCGAACCGCAACCCGGCTCGGGACACAGCTGCAATTGAGCAGGCGTTGAGCGATTACCTCGGAGTACGGCACTTCCTGTGGTTGGGAGACGGCATCGAAGGAGACGACACCGACGGTCACGTCGATGATATCACCAGGTTTGTGGCCAGGGACGTGGTCGTAACGGCGGTCGAACCGGATCCGCGCGATCCCGACCACAAACCACTCCAGGAAAACCTGGACGCGCTCCGAACGTTAACGGCCGAAGACGGCAGCCCGTTGCGCGTCATTGAAATCCTGATGCCGCCGCGGATTGAGAAACAAGGTATGCGCCTGCCGGCGAGTCACCTTAATTTTTACGTTGCCAACCGCGTCGTGCTCGTGCCGGCTTTCGGCGGCGCATCTGATGCCGTCGCCGCTCAGGTCTTGCAACGCTGTTTTCCGGACCGGCGGATAGCGCTGATCGATTGCCGCGAACTCGTCTGGGGTTTGGGCGCGTTTCATTGCCTGACCCAGCAGCAGCCAGAGTGAAATGCCACGAATGCAAGAGAGGCAGAAGCCGACGTGACCTTTTTGTGGATCCGCCCTGGCCGCCGTGGGACAGCAATCCGCTCAATCGGTCGATGTCTTACCGCGTTTCTGCTGCTCTGCGGATCTGACATTTATCACCCGGCACTGAGATGGCCCTCTTCCATTTGTGGCATTTTTCGGCTTGTGGCATTCGTGGGCATTTCACCCGGCACTTACCTGTTGGCTAGACGGTAGAACAGCACGCCGCCGAGCGTCAGGTAGAGGAAGTTAGGAAACCAGATAAGAATCTCCGGATGCAGGTGCGGGTTATTCTTTACGTTATCCGTGATGACAATGAAAATGAAGTAGGTAAACGCGACTACCAGGCTCATCGCGATCCCGACGGAAGTTTCGCGTCGTTGGGCGGTAATGGCCAGGGGAATGCCAACCAGGATAAACGTGACGACGGCCATCGAATTCGAGAACCGCTTGCTCATCTCCGTCCGCAAGCCGACCCCCTCTTTCCCGGCTTGTTGCTCAATCGCATCGCGAAGCTGGCCGAGCGTGAGCTGGTTGGGCCGCTGGTTACTGGTTGCCTTCTGAATCAGATCCTGCAACGAGATCGGCATGACGCCCTCGCGCATGGTGATCCCGTAGCGCATCCGTTTCAGGTCGTTAGGCGCGGCGTTATCCCGCTCCTCGTACCGCGCATCGTAGATGTGCAGGAGAATGCGTTCGTTCTCCTTGTCAACCTCCAGCTGACCCCGCCGGGCGTACACGACGCGCATCGGCATTTGCTGCGCGTTCAGCTCGAAGATATGCAGGTCCTCGAGGGTAGAGCCGTTCTTGCGGCCGACATAGATCCGCCGATTCGGAAATTGGTCGATCACCTCGTCGCTCCCGAACAACGCCAGCGGATCCTGCGAGGCCAATTTGAAGACCGCCGATTTAAGTTGCACCTGGGCGATCGGCGCCATGTAAAGATTGATCCACAGGCAGATTCCAAAAAAAATCAGGGCGATGACGAAAACCGGAACGCAGATTCGCAGGATGCCGATGCCGTTGGCCCGCATCGCAACCAGCTCGTTGTCCGAGGAAAGCTTACCAAAAACGAGCAGCACGGCCACCAGAATGCCCCACGGAATCGAGTAGATCATGGAGAACGGCAGCAGGTACCCGAAAATGCTCAAGACATAACTCAGGGGCAGTTGATGGCTCATTAGAACCGTAAGGAGCTCGCGCATGGCGTTACCCAGGACGAGCATCAGGCTGATCACGCTCACGGACCAGATGACTGAACCGATAATTTGTCCGGTTAAATAGCGATCAAAGATTTTCATGACGTCACACAGCGGGCACAGCGGAGAAGAGAATCATACGGCGCTACGGCGGATCCACAGAGAACACAGAAGAAATCATCCGCAGAGAACGCAGAACAGAGAGAAAACATCCACAGATTACACCGATTGACACAGATTAGATTTCTTCGTTTGTGGCATTCCGCTCAGCGTCTCCGAACGCCGAACCGAACCCCTTACTCATTACGCGTTACTCGTCACCCGTCACTGATTCGTCGACGGGCACGCAGGTGCAGAACAGGTTGCGGTCGCCGTAAACGCTGTCGATGCGGCTCACCGGCGGCCAGTACTTGCGCGCCCGCACCCACTCCAGCGGGTAAGCGGCCGATTCGCGCGTGTAACCGCGGCCCCACTCCTCAGCCAGCAGGTCCTCGGCCGGGTGCGGCGCCCGCTTGAGCGCGTTGTCCTGCCGGTCGGCTTCCCCCGTCTCCAGGGCCCGGATCTCGCCGTGGATGGCGATCATGGCTTCGCAGAAGCGGTCCAACTCGGCCTTTGACTCGCTCTCGGTCGGCTCGATCATCAGGGTGCCGGCCACCGGGAAGGACACCGTCGGGGCATGGAAGCCGTAGTC
>JAFAUY010000260.1 GCA_019243005.1 Verrucomicrobiota bacterium
GCGGTCCTTGCTGGAGCGGCAAAAGGCGTTTTCCAGGGGAAGAGGAGAGCGGGCACCCTTCATTGAAACATTGGCTTTCTGCTCACACAGCTCCAATCACCTTCTGCTCAACGATCCGCAACGCGTCTGGCTGCGGGTTCGAGTCCCAGCCAACCCAAGCCGTCTCCCCCGATAACGCGATAAAGTCAACTGGAACGTTGCCGCGTGGTGGCCCGGCCCGGCGCTCTCAGCCACCTCCACCGTGGCATTTTTCAGCTCACATCCGGCGCGAGGTAACGGATTCGCTTGTTGACGTCGGTATTAACCGAGTGGTACGGCTGGGTCAGGTTTGCCTGCGCGAAAAGCGTGGCGCGCAGGTTCTCCATGTCATCGTAGCCGAGGGCATCGGTAAAGATGGGCGTCAGGTAATCGATGCCGAGACGTGAAGGTTTCATCCGTTGCGGATCGTAAAGGTCCGGGTGCATGCGCCGGGCGTGGGTATGGCCCCAGCGGTCGCGGAAGCGATTGGCGTCGAACCCGTCAACCTGAAAACCCTGGCCCGGGCTGTATTGGAGGACCGCAACGGCGTTGTTGCGCCCTTCGAGCAGCAGTTCAACGGCTTTTGCGCCGAGTTGTGCGGCGTAGAAACGGTCAAACAGGATGGGCCTTCCGCCGCGCTGGGTATGGCCCACTTTCCGGGTGAAGATCGCCTCCCGGGCCGAGTGCGCGCGACGGTAGAGCTGGAAATACTTGTCGCCGATTATCTGGATGAGTTTCGCCCGCAGGGCCTCCGCGGCGCCGCTCAGGTGGATGTTGCCGGCCGGGTCGGTGGTCTTGGTTTCGGCCCCGAGTTCATACCCCTGCTCGTCCACGATGCCTTCGCCGCAGACGATCACGACGTTTTTCTGGAGATCGTAGAGCTGTTTTACCCGTTCGACCAGGCGTTCGATCTCGACCGGATGCTCGGGCACCAGGATGATGTCGGGCCGCCCGTAAGCCGTGCCGAGCGCGATATAACCGGAGTGCCGGCCCATGACCTCGATGATGGCGATGCGCCGATGGCTCTCGGCGGTGGTACGGACCCGCTCGACGCCGTTGGCCGAAACATACACGGCGGTGGCGTACCCCGGGGTGCAGTAATTGACGATCTGGTCGAGCGCGAACACGGCCTCCGAACTGCCGCGTTTGTACTGAAAACCTTTGCCGCCCGGATCGCTCACGCGAATCATTTCGTCGGGCTCGCTCGGGTAATTCAGGCCAAGGTCGTTGTCGATCGTCTTCGGCGCGAGCACGGTCGGCAGGCGATCGGCGATCGGCTGCAGGCCGTTGAGCGTGCCGTCCCCGCCAACGCAGATCAGGCCTTCGATGCCGAGCTTGCCAAGGCGCGCCACCGCACAATCGAGGTCGTCCTTCTTATCCGGGTCCACGAAATCGCGCGATGAACCGATGAGCGTCCCGCCCTTGGTTGGATCCAGCTCCGGTATTTCATGAAACAGCGGGTTGAGATGGACGTGCGGAAGGCGCGGGTTGAACAGGCTGTTGAAGCCTTTGATCAGTCCGAAGATTTCAACCTTCAGCTGGTTGGCGCGCACGACCGCGCCGTGGATGGTCGGGTTCAAGGCCGGCGTGTCGCCGCCGGCAGTGAGAATCGCGATGCGCTTCATGCAGTCTTTAGCGGTTGCACACCAATCGTCCCTCGCAACGATTTTGCGTATTCCGGCGCGCGAATCGCATCGAGGGTTTTGCGTGCCCGCTCCAGGCGGTCGGCAATTCGAAGTCGGGCCGCTTCGTCGCTGTAATTTGGTTTGGCCACGAACGCTTCCAGCGTACGGACGTGGCGTGCCCACAAACGGGCGTTAACGGCTTGCTTGGCCGAGAGCCGCTCGGCGTACCACCCGCTGGCGAGCATGTGGTCACGGGTGAAAAGTGCGCGGACCTCAGGGTGAGCGAGGTCTTTCCCCTCGAACTGCTCGTGCACCATGAGGTGCAAAAGCGCCCGCAACGGTGGGCAGGCCGATTCGATGCTGCCGTCATCGAAGTAACTCTGCGCGACCCGGCTTTGCGTGGCAATAATGTTTTCCATCCCCTCCGCGAAAATCGCGGCGTCCTGAAGTTCAGGCCGCAGCATCGTTTCCGTCAGGACGGTATCGGGATGGTTGAACACGCGGCCGAAGAAGGCGGCGACGAACCGTTTCGTAATCCGGTAACCGAGCAGGCTGGCGCGAACCGTGCGCCCGTTATGGATGAAGTCCGTGCATTTTTCGAGGTAACCGCCGTCGATCAAAAATCGCGGGTCGCGTTCGGCGACCGCCATACGCGACCAGACTTCCGGCACCAGCAGGCTGACGTCATGATCGACGCGGAAGTGCGGGCCGACGTAGCCCGCCGCCGTCACGAACACGGCGTCGCCGGTCAGCAGGTAGGAGACCAGCGCGGCGTTCAGGTCGATGATCGGCGGCAAGGCGTTGAACGGCCCTTTGGTCAGGGCGCCCTCCGAGCCGGCGCCGGTGGTCGAAGGCGATTTGCCGGTCATGCTGCAAATGAACTCCATGAAAAGTTCCGGCAGCTCGAGGTAATGAATAGGATTGAAGACGGCGAGCGGCCGGATGGGACCCTCCGGCGGGTTATTGCGGCGGCCGGGCAGCACGGCGTTAACCGGCGTGTAAACCGGTCGTCGAAGCGGAATCCGCCGGCGCAGACGCGTCCCGATCTCGGCAAGGTAGGTGTCCCGCGGATCGGCGAAGTCCTGACGAAGCTGCAGGTAGCGCGGGTTTTTTGACGGCTTGCCCTCGACGATGCGGGGGTGCGCCGAGGAGACGAAACAGGCGCCGTCACCCCCGTTCGCGGCCCGGCGAATTATCTCCTGCATCGGTGCGGTGAACTGGTCGAAGGTGATCGCCTCTTCCATCAGGCCGATTGCATCGGCGCCGGTGAGCGGTTCGTAATTGGAAAAGAAGTTTCCGGGCTGCGCGAAGTCGCGTTCGGTCTGTTTATCATACCCGGGATGAATCGCGTCATCGGGACGTTGGAAAAGGCGCCGTTCGGTATTTTTGACGAACTTGACCGATGGCTGGCGGTACTCCGGATTCAGGCCCTGCAATTCGCCGGCAGCCACCACGACCGACGCGGTGATGTCGTCCTCCAG
>JAFAUY010000115.1 GCA_019243005.1 Verrucomicrobiota bacterium
ACCAAAGCTCTCGAGCTTCTTGCGGCTTTCCCGGTGCAGCTTGTCGTAGAGTTCCCGTTGGGCACCGGCGAGTTCGCAGAAGGCAACCTGCTCGATTTTGCCGGGCAATTCCTTAACGACGTCCCGTTTAAGCCGCCGCAGCATCACCGGCCGAAGCCGCTTAGCCAGGCGGGCGCTCTCCCCGGCGGAGCCGCGCGCGATGGGCAACTCGTAACGCTCGCGAAAATCGTCACGGCTGCCCAGGTAGCCCGGCAGGACAAAATTCATGATGGACCAGAGGTCACGGACTGAATTCTCCACCGGCGTTCCGGTAAGGACAAAACGATGCCGCCCAAGAAGCGCCACTGCGGCCTGCGCGTTTTGCGTGTCGGGATTTTTGATGTGATTCGCCTCATCGAGGATAATGGCGCGGAACTCAAAAGGCCGGTACAGGCTGACGTCGCGCCGGAGGAGCGGGTAACTGGTAAGGACGAGATCGTGGCGCGGAATTTCCCGGAACCTCTCGGCACGATCCGCGCCTTCGATCGCCAGGACCTTCAACGCGGGGGCAAACCGCTGCGCTTCCCGCTGCCAGTTGAACAGCAGCGACGCCGGGCAGACGACCAGGGAGGGACCGGGCAACGTGCTGAGGAAAGCCAGTGCCTGCACGGTTTTGCCGAGGCCCATTTCATCGGCGAGGATGCCCCCGAGTTCGTTGCGCCGGATAAAGTCCATCCACGCGACGCCTTGCTTTTGGTACTCGCGCAGGACACCCTCCAAAGGCCCAAGGTTAACGGGCTGCAAAGGCGCCAACTGCCGTTGCTGGGCCGTCCATTGATCCCACGCGGCATTCCCGGCCACCTTTCCGCCCGTGATTTCCCGGAAGGTGGCATCCAGAAAAGCGGCCTGGCTGCGGTGGACGCGG
The DNA here is from genome assembly GCA_019243005.1 of Verrucomicrobiota bacterium. Taxonomy (GTDB): domain Bacteria; phylum Verrucomicrobiota; class Verrucomicrobiia; order Chthoniobacterales; family JAFAMB01; genus JAFBAP01. Next base: position 905 of record JAFAUY010000115.1, read on the forward strand.
TAGCGTCCGGGCTGGACCTGATCGGGATGGCAATCGGTTAGGACGGCCTGAATCTCCTCCAGGGCGTCACGGTTAAACACGGCCACCCGGCCGCTCCCCAGCCGGGCGGAGCTTCGCCCGAGCTGCAAGAGACGCTGCACTTCAGCCGCGGAGAACCGGTCGCCCTGGTCCGAGTCCAACGAGAACGAGAATTCAAACCAATCCTCGCCCGAGCCGACGATGTCGAGCCGAGGGGTCACGCGCTCCAGGTTCCGGCTTACGTGCTGGAAACGGCTGCCGACGGATACCTCCCATTCAGCTTCCAAACGAGGCAGGTCCTGAGCAAAAAAATCGACGATCAACCGTTCGGTCCGTAAAACGAAATCCCCGTTTCCATCTGCGCCCTGGAAGCCGGCGGCCCGCAACCGTTCCGCCGAACGCTGTTCAAACGGCACGTTCCGGGATCGATTGCCTTCCGGGGTCGCGTACACAAACGTTTCGGCCGGCGACGTCACGCCGAAGGTCACAAGCCGTTTGCCGTACTGGAACTGAAGCTTGGCCGTGAGATGGTTGAGCGAACCTTCGAACGCGGCGAACACTTTCGGTATGCCGGGGTCGGCGGCTCCCGGCAGCGTGATCGCCGGCACCTGGAAATAAGCCTGTAAGGCGGGCAGTTCCTTCTGCACAAAAGCGACGGCCTGCTCCGGCTTCATGCGAATCGGCTCGGCCAGCAACGGCAGGTAAGCCGACGGCAGGCCGGGGGCGATCGGAAAAAAACTTTGTTCACGGTAGAGCCATGCACTCTCGGGTCCGAGAAGCGGTGCGCCGCCGGCCATCCGGGCGGCAACTTGCAAGGCCCCGCCCGGTTCCGGCCGGACGCTCAACTCCGGCCGGACCGCCTGGGCGGACACGTTTAACGGCTCCCGCCGGCCGAGGGTCAGCCGGGGAAACCCGGTCATGAGCGGAAGCAAGTGCAGGAACTGGTCCTGCGATACCGAAAGCATCCCCGGGAGCCGGCCGCCGGCGAGGCGCCGTCCGGCGTCGAAGAGTTGCTGTTCTGCCGGTGAACAGCGGAACCTGCCTTTGACCGGCAGCGCGCTGGCCAGGATGCGGCGACCCGCCTGGACGACTTCGAACCCGAGGGTGACCTGGTCACGCGACCAGGTCGCCAGGAAATTAGGGGCGATGACCACGTGCAATTCGATCGGGGCAGCATCGCCGCCGGCCGTCAGCTCAGGCCCGACCGCGACGGGTTCAGAAACGGCGCCAGCACGCGGGGTCGAGGCGGATGTCTGACTTCCCGGAGCGGTTTTCGGCTTCATCCACGCGAGCCCAACTGCCAGCGAATGGGCGCAGATGGCCCCGTAATCCCGGGACTGCCGGCAGGAACAGAGATTCTCGATGTCACTCGGGGTCCGGATCTTCAGCCCGCAACGGTACTCGGTTTCACCGTCGCGTACCCTGCCCTGCAAAAGCGGCGGCCGGTATTCGGCGGCAGTTACACGCCCCATCTGGAAGAGCGCGCGCGCGTGTTTCATGGCCTGCCAGCCGCCCGCGTCCATCAATAGCCGTTCGCTGATAGCAATGTCCGCCATAAAGGAGTAACGGGTAACGCGTAACGGATAACGGGTAAAGGTCGGCATTCGGTCACACGGCGGGCACGGCGAGCCACGGCACCGTCTGAGCCTGTGCGGCGGATAATCGTCTAATCTGTGGACCTGCCTTCCATCATTGATTGCGGGGCTCGACTTCTCGGACGAGATGCGGAACAAAGTTGCAGGTTCCGATGAAGTTGCTCGCCGTTGCCAACCAAAAAGGCGGTGTGGGAAAAACCACGACCGCGGTGAACCTTTCGGCCTGTCTGGCGGAGAGGGGCAAACGGGTGCTCCTGATTGATCTTGATCCTCAGGGCAACGCGACGAGCGCGTTGGGGCTGGAAGACACCGGGGGCAGAAGCCTGTACGAACCGCTGATCGGCCAAGCGGCAGTTACAGACGAGATTGTGCCGACGCGGTTTGAGCGCCTTTTCATGATTCCGGCGAGCCTGGATCTGGCCGGCGCTGAGATTGAGGTGGCGCGCCTGGACGACCACCTCACGCGGTTGCGTGAGGTCTTGGGCAGCTTCATTCCGAAGGCGCCGTTTGACTACGCGTTCCTCGACTGCCCGCCTTCTCTGGGCATTTTGATGACCAATGCGCTCGCGGCCGCCGATAAGGTGCTGATTCCTCTACAGTGCGAGTACTTCGCGCTAGAAGGTTTGTCCAAGATCGTACAGGTCGTGGAACAAATTCGCGGGGTAAACTCGAACCTCGGGATCGGCGGCATCATCATGACGATGTACGACGCGCGCACCAACCTCAGCCAGCAGGTGCTCAACGAGGTGCGGCAGCACTTCGCGCACGTGGTGTTTCAAACCATCATCCCGCGGTCGATCCGCTTGGGCGAAGCACCCAGTTTCGGGCAGCCGATCATTGAATATGAACCGAACGGGGTTGGCGCGACGGCCTACCGCGCGTTGTCGGAAGAATTTCTACAACGGGAACAGGGTGCCATTAAATTCGTGAGTACACCGGGTTGACGGCTCGGGCCGGGTGGTGGCGTTAGGCGCCGTACGGGTTGGGAATGATTCGTGCTACGATGCACCGATTATGCTTGACCCTACTAATTTAGTGGGCATTCTCGACCCCATGCGTGCATTGGCTCACACCCGCTCGGACTTCGTTTTTCTCCCGGAAGCACCGTCAACGGCCGCCCCTCCTGAGGGTTCCCGTATCCGGCAAGTCAGCCGGACTCTGCCGGACTTCTTTTCTCAAAAGGCAGGCGAACCGCCGGCGGTAGATGCCTCGCGTTACCGGCTGACGATCGCGGGAATGGTCAGCCGCACGACGCAACTGTCGGCCGAGGCGTTGCGCTTGAACTTCGCCCAGCACGAGATCCTGGTGCAGAGCGACGGGGACGCTTCGGGCCGGGCGCGCCCGGCGACCTGGTGCGGTTGCCGGATCGACGAAGTGTTGGATTATGCCGGGGTCAGCCAGCCGGGCGGTTACGTGGAGTTCATCGGGGCCTGCAGTTCGCTGCCGGAGGACCGGCGCGAACCTTTTGTGGGGTTGGTCTCGATCGATCACCTGCAGTTGCATCCTTTTTTGCTGGGGTGGTCTATCGACGGCAAACCGCTGGACGCAGCCCAAGGTGCACCCTTGGCGGCGCTGATCCCCGCGGACGGCGGCTACCGGCGGGTCCGCTGGTTGCACCGAATCAATCTGCTCGTACACCCGCCCTTGTGGGTCGTGGGGTGAGGCGGTTCCCGATTACGCTTCGAATTTCGATGATGGCCCGCCTGGCGTGAGGTGCCCTCTTTCCAAGATGGGCGCCGTCGGCTATGATGCGCGCCATGTTTTTACCTCGCGTTTGGGGGCTCGCCGGCTGTGCCCTTCTCTGGTGGGCCGCTACTGTGCAGGGAGAGGAGTTCCGTGCGGCCTGGGTCGCATCGGTTTATAACCTTAACTTTCCGTCCCGGCCCGGTCTGCCCTCGGAGGTTCAGCGGGAAGAGATCCGCGCGATTGTTCAAGGGGCCGAGCGCGCGGCGCTTAACGCCCTGATGGTGCAGGTCCGTCCGGAGGGAGACGCACTCTATGATTCGCACCTGGAACCCTGGAGCCGTTACCTGACGGGAACGCAGGGGTTGAACCCCGGTTACGACCCCTTGGAGACTTTCATCAGGGAGGGCCGGAAGCACGGGATCGCCATCCACGCCTGGATGAACCCGTATCGAGCGGCAGCTGACGCCGCGGCCCCGCGGTCCGCGATGCACGAAACCGCCCGCCTGCGCGCCAGCGTGCGCCGGGTTGGAAACGCGCTCTGGCTCGACCCCGGGGATGCGGAGGTCCGGCAACATCTTTTGCAAGTCGTCCGCGACCTGGTCCGCAATTACGACGTGGCCGGGATCGTGCTGGACGATTATTTTTATCCTTATCCGGGCCGGGGTTACGCGCGCGGCGCGTTTCCTGATCGCGCCGGTTACGCGCGGTACCTCTCTCGAGGGGGGAACCTCGACCTGGAATCGTGGAGGCGCGAAAATGTCGATGCGCTGATCGAAGACCTGCATGCCGCGGTGAAATCTGCGAGACCGCAGGTTTCCTTCGGCGTCAGCCCATTTGGAATTTACACCCCCGGCCAACCGGCCGGTGTCACCGCGGATCTCGACCAGTACCGCGACCTCTACGCTGACCCGGTGAAATGGCTGCGGAAAGGCTGGGTCGATTATTTGTCACCCCAGCTTTACTGGCGGGATGGCGGTCCCCAGAGTTATTCGTCGCTGTTGCGCTGGTGGCGAAGCCCGGAGGTAAACCCGCACGGCATTCCCGTTTTTCCCAGCATCGCGCTGGAGCGACTCGGCCCGGGATACGGCTGGCCTGCAACTGAGATCGGGCGTCAGCTGGAACTGGAACGCGCGATCAAGCCCCGCCGGGAAGGCGGCTTCATCCTCTGGAACGTCGGACCGCTGCTGCAAAATCAAAAAGGCGTGGCGACCATTGTGGCCGGCACGCGCGGGTAAGGGCCGCAGCGATCCGGCGGGCGCAGCGTAGGAGGTTCACACGGCGGGCACGGCGAACCACGGCGACCACGGCGGATCCGCAGAGAAGACGGTTCATCGGCCGCACAGGCTAAGAGGGCGCGGTGCCAGAACACGGCGCAGGACGATTGTCGGCCGCACACACTTGGACGGTGCCATGCCGGAAGAGCGCAGGCGGCCGATCCGCAGAACACGCAGACGCGATACACCAACCAAGGAGAGAGCCTCACGCTGGGTTACCCTTCCCTCAATTTAAATATAGCGCGATAAGCGCGATATGTGGCATTGGAGCCGTATGGACTACGTGACCCTTGGGAACAGCGGAATCAAAGTTTCCCGTCTCTGCCTCGGCTGCATGAGCTACGGCACCAGCAAATGGCGCGAGTGGGTGCTGGACGAGGAAGATGCGTTCCCGTTTTACAGGCAAGCCTGGGAACGCGGAATCAACTTTTTTGATACGGCGGACATGTACTCGGCCGGCGCCAGTGAGGAGGTCACCGGCCGCGCGCTGAAGAAGCTGGGGGTGAAACGCGAGGAAGTAATCGTCGCCACGAAGGTTTATAACCCGATGGGCGAATCACCGAACGAGCGCGGCACATCCAAAAAACACATCAGGCACGCCATCGATGCGAGTCTCCGGCGGCTGGGGTTTGACTACGTAGACCTCTATCAAATCCATCGTTATGACGCGACCACGCCGATGGAGGAAACGTTGGAAGCCCTGAGTCAGGTCATCCAGGAGGGCAAAGCGCTCTACATTGGGGCATCCAGCATGTACGCGTGGGAATTCGCAAAATTTCTCTACCTGGCGGACCGGCACGGCCTGGCCCGATTCATCTCGATGCAGAACCATTACAACCTCGCTTACCGTGAAGAAGAGCGGGAAATGATCCCGTTGTGTCTGGAAGAAAAGGTAGGCCTGATTCCGTGGAGTCCGCTGGCGCGCGGGTTCCTGGCAGGCAATCGGCCGCGGTCCGAAGCCGTCACGACCCGGGCCAAAACTGATGATTTCGGGCGGCAGATGTACGATCAGGAAGCAGATTTCGCCGTAGTTGATCGGGTTACGGAAATCGCCAAGAAGCGCGGGGTGAGCAATGGCCAGGTCGCCTTGGCCTGGATACTCCAGAAGCCGGGTATCACCGCACCGATCATCGGCGCAACCAAAACGCATCACCTTGAAGATGCCGTCAAAGCATTGGACCTGCACCTGACCAGCGACGAGCTGAAAGCGCTGGAGGACCCGTACGTCCCGCATCCGGTGCTCGGCATGAGCGGTCCGCGAACGCGGCGATAACCGCCTGGATTTGCCCGCATTTTATCGAGGGCGGTGCTGGCTTCTCGCAATGGAGTACGTACGGTCAGGCCACCGCCGCCGCGATGGTCTGCGTTCGGCTCCGTGCTGCGAAGTACGATCCGATGACCAAGCCGGCGGCAAGGATCTGCCCGGTGATGGTTTCCACCGTCGGAAAGACCGAAAACCAGGTCCCGCACCAGGCAGGTACCACGTCCGCCAAAGGTTTGATTTCCGTCGTGGGGAGCCAGTGGGCCAGCTGCATTTCCTGGACCTGTTCGCCGACCATCACGATCAACACGCCGCCGAGCATAATACCGGTCAGAACGAGCATCTTCCGGTACGGTAAACGCCGGTGGGCGACGAACGTCAGAACGGCGACCATGCCGGAGAGCAGAAGGCCGACCGCCGTGCCCGCCATCACTAGTTCGTTGCCCAG
>JAFAUY010000169.1 GCA_019243005.1 Verrucomicrobiota bacterium
AAGGCTGCCGCCATCGCCAGGCGCGTCGTCCAGGAAGCGACCGCCATAGCGGTCTCGGCGGCGCAGATCGTGCACCCGTGAGTGGCCCGACAGCCATTCTCTGTTCCGGCCAGGGCACCCAGCACGCAGGCATGTTTGACCTCGTCGGCCAATACCCCGAGGCGCAAAGCGTATTTGAGGCCGCACGCGCCGTGCTGGCAGGTAAAGACCCCCGGCAATTCGTCCGTGAGACAGACCCGGCCACGCTCTATTCGAATCGTGCGGGCCAGATTCTCTGCTGCACCCAGGCGCTGGCCGCCTGGGCGATGATTCAGGAGCGACTTTCCAGGCCGGTGATCATCGCGGGCTACAGCGTTGGCGAGCTTGCCGCCTGGGGTTGCGCCGGGTTGCTCGGACCCGAGGAAGTGTTGCGGCTTGCCGTCGTGCGCGCCGAAGCAATGGACGCTGCTGCCGGTAACGGTAACTCCGGCCTTGCCGCCGTCCGAGGATTGGCCCGTGCGCGGCTGGGATCCATCTGCCACGGGCACGGCGTCCACGTCGCCATCGTGAACGGCGAGGACCTTTTCGTCGTCGGCGGCACGCGGGAGGCACTGGTGCGCGTCTGCGATGAGGCCCTAAAAGCCGGGGCCATACGGGCGACCATGCTGCACGTTGCCGTGGCTGCCCACACGCCGCTTCTGGCCGAGGCAAGCCGGCAATTCGGCGCGGCGCTCGCACCACTAAACCTGCCTGCTCAGACCGCACCGAATGTGCGACTTTTAACCGGGATCGATGGTGAACCGGTATTCGACACCCGGGAGGCCGTGGGGAAACTGGCCGAACAGATCAGCCGCACGGTTGATTGGGCGGCCTGCCTGGACGCATGCCGTGCCACGGGGGCGAGCATGGTCCTGGAACTCGGGCCCGGACGCGCGCTTGCCAACCTGGCGCGCGACGTTCTGCCGGATGCACAGGTCCGCAGCGTCGAGGATTTCCGCACACCGGAGGGAGTGCTGAAGTGGGTAACGAGTGGCGGGTAAAATGCCACAAAGGAGGCGGGATTGGTGGGTGCCGGGTGTCGAGTGCCGGAGTTCGGTCACACGGCGAGCTCGGCGAATCCACAGATTAAACAGACCATCCGCAGAACACGCAGAGGACGTAGAAAAGAGAAAAACATCCACAGATTACGCAGATTACACAGATTGAGAAGACACCTCACGATGGCATCACCCCTCTCCATCGAACTCCAAACTTCTTCCCGCCGAGGTCGCCGTGGCTCCGTGTGGTTCTCTTACGCCGTGTCCGCCGTGTGACCTCAATCTGTGTAATCTGCGTAATCTGTGGATGTCTTTTCTGCGTCCTCTGCGTGTTCTGCGGATCCTCTTAATCTGTGTAATCTGTGGATGCATTCTGCGGACCGGCGGGCACGGCCTGGCGCAGCTCGTCGACCAGCACCCGCGTATTTTCCGAATAATCCACCGGGACGGCGACCAGATGGACGCCGCCTGCTTTGAACGCCGCTTCCAGGATCGGGGCGAGTCCGTCTGCTTTTTCGACGCGCCATCCCCTCGCCCCGTACGACTCGGCGTATTTCGCAAAATCCGGGTTGCCGAAGGTCAGGCCCCAGTCAGGAAAATTGTCCACGGCCTGTTTCCAGCGGATCATGCCATAGGCCTGATCATCGAGGATGAGCACCACCAGGTTCAGGCTGAGCCGCACCGCGGTTTCCAGCTCCTGGGAATTCATCATGAAACCGCCGTCGCCGCACACGGCCAGGACGCGTCGCCCGGAATAGAGCATCGATGCCATCATGGCCGAGGGCAGCCCCGCGCCCATCGTCGCTAGGGCATTATCAAGCAGCAGGGTGTTCGCCACATGCGTACGGTAGTTGCGCGCGAACCAGATTTTGTACATGCCGTTGTCGAGGGCCACAATCCCGTCCTCCGGGATGACCTGCCGCACGTCGTGCACGATTCGTTGCGGGGTGAGCGGGAAGCGATTCTCAGTGGCGCGATCCATGATGCGCCGGAGAATGGCTTCACGCAGCGGGAGCAGAGCAGAGGCGGTCTTCACCTTTCCTTCGAGCCGGTCGGCCAGCAGCGCCAGGCTGGGTCCGACGTCGCCGACCACCTCGGCGTGGGGAAAGAAGACCTGTTCGACGGTGACCGGCGTGTAGCCCACATGGATCACCTGCGGACCGCCCGGGCCCATCAGGAAGGGCGGCTTTTCCACCGTGTCGTGGCCGATCGCGACGATCAAGTCGGCCTGGTCGATCGCCTGATGCACGTAATCCCGCTCGGAGAGCGCCGCCGTACCCATATAAAGGTTGGAACCGCCGGCGACGGCGCCCTTGCCCATCTGGGTATTGAAGAACGGGATACCCATGCGCCGGACGAACTCCGAGAGGGCCGCTGAGAGGCGGGGCCGGCTCGCGGCGGCCCCAAGCATCACCAGCGGCCGCCCGGCGGCACGGATCATTGCGGCCGCACGGTCGAGCGCCGCCGGGTGCGCCACCGGCAGGTCAACCGGGTGCGGCGGGACCAGCGGCGGCGGATCATCTGTTTCTTCACCCGCAACGTCCTCCGGCAACTCCAGAAGCACCGGGCCGAGCCGCTCCTCCTGAGCCACGCGGAAGGCGTCGCGCACCAGGGTGGGAATACTCGCGGCGCTGACGATCTGGCGCGACGATTTGGTTAACGGCTTCATCGTCGCGACGACGTCAACGATCTGGAAGCGGGCCTGCCGGCTGGTCCTGATCGCTTTCTGCCCGGTAATCATGATCATCGGCATAGCGCCGAGCTGCGCGTAGGCGGCCCCCGTGACCAGATTCAACGCCCCCGGGCCCAGTGTGCTGATGCAGACGCCGGCCCGGCCCGTCAAACGGCCATAGGTCGCCGCCATGAAAGCCGCCGATTGCTCGTGGCGGGTCAGGACAAGTTGGATGCGTGAACGGCGCAGCGACTCGACAACGTCGAGGTTCTCCTCGCCCGGTACGCCGAAGATGCGCTCGACGCCTTCGTTCTCCAAAGCAGCGACCAGCAAGTCGGATCCCTTAGTCATTCTGTACCTCCATCAAAAGCAGCGCCCACCGGGGCAGTCAACCCGCTACGCGGATCAGCACCTTTCCCATCGGTCCCCGAGCCAGCCGGGCAAACGCTTCCTTCACTTCCTCAAACCGGAACACGCTATCGACGACCGGCCGCTTCCCGATCGCGTCGAGGCGACGGCAGATCTCCTTCCAGGACGCTTGGGCGGCTTCCCGAGCATAGTCCCCGACCGACACCCCGCCAATACGATTTCTCCGGAAGAACAGCATCGCAGTGTTGAACTCCGGCACCACGCCGCCGCTCCTGCCAACGACGCTGATGCGGCCACGATAACCAAGCATCGCGATCACCTCATTAAACTGGGCTCCCCCGACATTATCCACGGCCAGGTCGACCTTGTTTGGGGCGATCCCGGCGAGAACGGTTTTACGCAGATGCGGATCTTCCGGGTTAAACACAAAATCAGCCCCGAGGTCCTTTAGCCTGGCGCCTTTCTCGGCACTGCGGGACAAAGCCACAACGGTGAGACCCATCGATTTCCCGAGCAGGACCGAAGCCACGCCGACGCCGCCGGAGGCGCCGGTTACCAGCAGCACTGAACCCGAATCGGGCGGGCTCGGCGGGTCGCCCCATTGGGTCAACGCCTGCCAGGCCGTCAGGAAGGTTAACGGTGCGCCGGCCATCTCTTCCAGGGTCCATCCCGGCGGGACCGCGACCAGATCCGTGATCGGAACCACGACTTTCTCCGCGAGGGTACCCCAGACCTCCACGCCCGTGACGCCGCGCAGTATGCCGACGGTCTCGCCGGCATGCACGGTTGTCACATTTGTGCCCACGGCCAATACGTCACCCACCCCATCGCGGCCGAGGACGTGCGGCAACGACGGCTTGGCTGGGTACATTCCCCGGGTCAGGAACGCGTCGGCAGGATTCAGTCCGGCAAACCTAACCCGCAGCAGCGCCAGCCCGGGACCGGGCTCAGGATCGGCCACTTCGGCCAGACGCAGTTTTTCGAACCCGTCATACGACTCCATCAGCCATGCGCGCATCACATTCTCCTGGTTTTCCTACTACAGATAAATTCGTACCTCAGGCGCGACGCAGGGCGGCAAAGTCGCTTTTAGGTAGCCTTGGGAACGCGCCTTAGAATCGTCGAAGCGTATAACCGGTTGCAGACGGATCAGGGTGCCATGGGTCGCAAACAAACCCCGGACCACTGCTTTGCCGTAAAAGGTAAGGTTTTTCGCCGCGAGCGTATTCTGCGAGGGATACCGCACCCCGAGGGGTCTCAAGCTGCACATCGACGCCGCATGGCGCTGCGGACAGGCTTGCCAGCAGTGCTGCCGCCGCTGCCGTCGGCAGACGCTCCGGGACGCGGATGACCAGGTCGAGATCGCTGCCGGGGTTGGCGGCGGCCAACCCGGTGGCGAGTTCAAACCCGATGCTTCCGGCCGGTCCCCAACGGAACGGGAAGCCGGCAAGCTTTGTCTCGATGATCTCCAGAGCCTTCAGGGCCGGAATCTGCCCGCTTCGGGCCCTGGCCTGTGCGGGCCGCGCCTCGACCAGTTGTTCGGGAGTGATCCGGCCGAGGATCGCGCCGGGGGCGAGGTAAGCCGCAAACCTCTGCTTGCGCAGCAGACCGCGAACCCCGACCGGGATCATGCCATCGACCATGGCCGCCCGGCGCACCACCACGAAAGGCGCTCGCCGCAAAGATTCCTCTACCCAGAGCGGGTAAGGTTCCGGGAGGACGAGATCGGACGCGCCGGATATCTGCAACAAGTCGTGGGCCGGCCACGGCTGCGCTTCGAGAGAAGAATTCGAATGCAACTAGTTTTCGGCAGGTGGAGAGTTCGTAAGAAAATCGAGGAAGAGGGTAGCCGCGAAGAGGTCTGCGCTGCCCCCCGGCGAAGCATTGAGTGCAAGCAGGTCGCGGTCAAGCTGCCGGAGCCGCTGCCAACCGGCTGCCGTGGCGGTGCCGCCCGCCGCCAGGACCGCAGCAGCGCCGTCCCTGGCCGTCCTTAGCGCGGCGAGGCCACCCCGGTGAAGGAGGCAAGTATCGCCAAGGCTTCGCATGATCGCGAGTAAGGCATCCAGCCGCGCGTTCGTTTCGGCGGCGCCGCGCCGGCGTAAGCGGTTAAGCACCGGCAAACCGATGGCAATGACGTGAGAAAAACCCGCCTGCGCTTCCCCTCGGGCACCGGGCACATGGTAGCGGTGAATCATCCTCAACCCGTTGCTTTCAAGGGGAGGCGCATTCCGATCCGGCAAGCAGGCCAGCCGGCGCGCCCGGTTAGCCACCGCCGCGGCAGAAGGGGATCCCATCATCGCCGCAGCGGAAACAAGCAGCCCTAACGCCCAGATCGCGCCCCGATGCGTGTTGACGCCCGCGGTGGCCGATAACATCGAACGCTCGGCCGAGCGCCCAAAGGCGCCGAGTTCTTCCCTGAGGTCGAGGCCGGGAAGCCGTTGAACCGAGGCCAGGGCGATGCGTTCAAAGTGGGGGTAAAGGGACCTGGCCGAGCGCCTCATCAGCGCCAGGGACAGGTCGGCGTGCGCACCCGGGCCGCGTCCGTCCGCCAGGGCCGGTTTGGGCGTCAGTTCGGCCTCCTCAACCAGGGCACGAACGGCGAGCCTGGCGAGGCGCGCGGCCTGACCGTGCGGCGGGGCCGTGTCGTTCACGGAGATCAGATCAGCGGCGGAAGGGGCTGGCGGAGGCATCACCAACTCCTGCGACACGCCCACGCATTTTCAAGTGCCTGATTAACTTTTCGGAAGGCGCTCCGATTCGAAATGCCTGGCCGGTACCCCGCCCTGCCCGGGGTTAACCGCTGGATAAGTTCCTGCCGCCGTGCGAATTTTTGGCAGTATGAAGAAAGGCTCAAATGGCCACATTACCGAACTGCGGATCAACAACCAGGGACCACGTTACAGCGCGGTGATCACCCTGGAGAGCTCTGAATTTTCCGGCACTGAAGATTTTACTCACCTGACCACCAGGCCTCCGGTTGATTTCGACGAATGCAAGATCAACCGGGATGATCAAGGCAAACCCCAGAGCATTGAGCTTTTATCGAACCGCCAACTGCCCTTGGCCCGGAACGAAGCAATCTGGGTGTATATCGATGAACCGGCACGGTGATGATCTCACGTCAAGAAAGCCGTTTTGTCCGGCGTTACTGCTCGGTTAGGCGTTGCTAAAGCCGGCGGTCTTTGGCTATGTTATCGGGTTTGTGTTCCCCCCCAGCACCGGTTTTTCCCTAGACTCCGGCCCACCCGGAGCAGCTCCCGTTGCACTCGAGATGCGTTCCATCTCCAAGGCGTTCGGCCCGACGCTGGTTTTGCGGGGTGTGGACCTCAGGGTGCACGCGGGACAGGTCCACGCGGTCATGGGCGAAAACGGTGCGGGCAAATCCACCCTGATGAAAATCGCGGCAGGGCTGATCCCGGATTACGAAGGCGCCGTGCTGGTCGACGGGCATCCTTGCGCTTTCGCCTCACCCCGGGACGCGAGCCGGGCCGGCATTGCCATGATCCATCAGGAACTCAGCCTGGTGCCTGAACTGGCCGTGGACGAGAACATTTTCCTCGGGCAGGAGAAGGCGCGGTGGCTGTTCCTGGTCGACCGCGGGCAGCAGAAACGGGCGGCTCGCGAAGTGTTGCGGCCGCTGGACTTCCACGCGCGCTTCGATGTGCCGGTGGCAAAGCTGCGCATCGGCGAACAGCAACTGGTCGAGATCGGCAAGGCGCTGGTGGCCAATGCTCGCATCCTGATCATGGATGAGCCGACCTCCGCCTTATCGGTCAACGAAGCGGACCGGTTATTCCAGGTCATCCGGCATCTGGCCGCGTCCGGCGTAGCCGTCGTGTACATCTCGCACCGCATGGAGGAAGTGTTTGCGTTGGCAGACGTTGTGACCGTGCTCCGGGATGGCAAACACGTTGGCACGCTTCCCGCCGCGCTTGCCAACCGGCGCGAAATCATCCGGCTGATGGTGGGCCGCGAGTTGCAGGAATGGTACATCGCGCCGAAGGCCAAACCGAGCAGCAGCGGGGCCGCGTCGGTTCCGCCGGCCTTGGAGGTGCGCGGCTTGCGGCTGCAAAACCCGACGCCCTCGCCGAGCCGGCCTTACCTGGTGGCGCACGTGAACTTCACGGTGCAACCCGGCGAGGTCTTCGGACTGGCGGGGCTACTCGGGGCCGGTCGGACCGAAGTACTCGAAGTGATCTTCGGCTTGCACCCGCAGACTTCATCCGGCGAAATCCGTCTCAACGGCAAGCCGGTTCGCCTCCGGCACCCCATCGACGCCAAGGCTGCCGGCATCGCCTTTGTAACCGAGGACCGTAAACGGGATGGGTTGATCCTGAATGCAGGGCTGGACCGCAATGCCGCACTCACGGTGATGCGGATGCTGGCGTCCTATGGTTTGATGGTGAGGGACCGGGAACAACAGAACGCGACCCGGGCCATCCGGCAACTCGGCATCCGTGCTTCGGGGCCATTCCAGCTTGCCGGAACGCTCAGCGGCGGCAACCAGCAAAAACTCGTGATCGGCAAATGGCTTCCTACCAGCCCGCGGGTCCTCCTGCTTGATGAACCGACCCGCGGGATCGATATCGGTGCAAAAGCGGACGTTTATCATCTCGTTGAGCAACTGGCGGCAGAAGGTCTCGCCATTGTGCTGGTCTCTTCCGAACTCCCTGAACTTATGTTCCTTAGCCATCGGATCCTGGTTTTACGGGAGGGCCGTCCTACCGCCCTTCTGCACAAGGATGAGTTTGCACCTGAAGCCATCCTCGATTACGCCTCGCCCGGTGGTGCGGTTCAGGGCCCGTTTGCCCCTGTAGAAACCGTCGTCGCATGAAAACGTTCGGCAGGCGTTTAGCGAGATTCCTGCTCGCCACCAAACTATTCTGGGGCCTGGCGGTGTTGTACGCCGTGGGTGTCCTTTCTTCACCGGTGAACCGCCGCGGCGTCAACATCTTCCTCAGTCCGGGCAATCAATCGGACGTGCTTCGCCAGGTGTCTAACAACGGCATCATTGCGGTCGGCATGACGCTGGTCATTCTCACGGGCGGCATCGATCTGTCGGTCGGTTCCCTCATGGCACTCGGTTCGGTGCTGTGCGCGATGCTCTTGACCCTTTCCGGGTGGACTAACGCCTCCGTGATGGCCATTCCCCTGCTTTCGCTGGTACTCCTTCTGCTCGGCGCCTACGCGGTACCGCTGCTCGCGGTTAATTTCCGGCACCGGTCTGCGCGGCCGGTGGAGCGTGCGTCACGCAACGTCCGGCTCGCCGGGTGGGCCCTGGGCGCCGTACTTGCGCTGCTGGCCTGGTTCTGGACTACTGGTCAACTGGCCACCAAGTTCGGCGTGCTCGGGGTGCTGGTCACCGTCCCGGCCACCGGCCTGGTCGTCGGTGCGTTCAACGGAATCATCATCACCAAAGGCAGGATGCAACCGTTTATCGTGACGCTGGCGATGATGGTGGCGGTGCTTGGGGTTGCCCGCCTTCTGGGCGGGCCAAGCGCGGCGATTTTCCCGGTCTACAGCGGTTCGAACGCCACGGAGCAATTCGACGTTCTGCGGGCGTTGCTCTTTCAGGTAATCCCTGTACCGGGCCTTTTCTTCCTTGCGGCCGTGCTGCTTTTCGGCTTCCTGCTGCGTTTCAGCATCTTCGGCCGCTACATCTACGCGATCGGCGGCAACGAGCAAGCTGCGCGCCTCGCCGGCATCCACGTCGATCAGGTCAAGATCGCCATTTATGCCATTTCAGGTTTTCTGTCCGCCCTGGCCGGCGTCCTTTACACCGCGCAATACCGGCAGGGCAAACCCGATGCGGGGACGGGCGCTGAGCTTGACGCGATTGCCGCGGTGGTTATCGGCGGCACGAACCTCATGGGCGGCCGGGGAACCATGCTCGGCACCCTGGTCGGCGTTTTGATTTTCGGTTTTCTAGGCAACATCCTGCTCCTGCGGAACATCGACAGTAACACGCAGCTTGTCCTCAAAGGGCTGATTATTCTCGCGGCCGTCCTGTTGCAGGAAGGGCAAATCAACTTCTGGCGCCAGCGTTGGCTCCAGACCCTGCGGGGTGAACCCAAGGCTGCCGGCTCCTTGCCTCCGGCAACCGGCCCTACGACCTCGGCGTCAGTTCCCAAGGCGTGAGCCCCAGCGAAAAACCGGCCAATCCCCTTCCATTTTCTCCTCAGATCCAAACCCGACCAAAACCCCCATGAACAGACGGACCTTCATCCAAACCGCCGTTGCCGCAACCGCTGCAGCCACCGTGCTCAAACCGTTCCTGATGCGTGCCCAAGGGCAAGGCAAAAAGTACCGCTTCGGCTTCTCGCAGGTTACCGTAGTAGAACCCTGGCGTGTCCAATTCAACAAGGACATGAAAAAGGAGGCGGACAAACACCCTGAGCTTGAACTCATCATCACCGATGGGCAGGATAAGACCGAAAAGCAGGTCGCTGACGTCGAGAACCTGATTCAGCAAGGTGTTGACGTGCTGCTGATCAGCCCCAAGGAATCGGCCGGGCTCACGGGGGTTACCTTGAAAGCGGTCGATGCGGGAATCCCGGTTATCGTGCTGGACCGCAACGTCAACACCGACAAGTACACGCAGTTCATCGGGGGCGACAACGTGGCCATCGGCCGCGCGGCCGGCGAGTACGCGGTAAAACTGTTAGGCGGACCCGGCAACGCCAAAGGCAATATCGTCGAACTCTGGGGCGGTATGGGCACACAGCCGGCGCACGACCGGCACGACGGTTTTGAAGAATTCGTCGGCAAAGAACCCGGCATCAAATCGCTCCTCAAGCCGATCGACACCGATTGGAAACAACCCAAAGGGTATGACGTCATGTCGACGGCCCTTAAAGAGTTCGATAAAATCGACCTGGTCTACGGGCATAATGATCCCGTTGCCTACGGTGCGTACCTGGCGGCGAAGGACGCCGGCCGCGAGAAGGAAATCAAGTTTCTTGGCATCGACGCTTTGCCCAACGAAGGGGTCACGTGGGTGGCCAAGGGCCAGTTAACGGCAACATTCCTTTACCCGACCCCCGGCGCGGAAGGCATCCGGCAAGGGCTGAAAATCGTCAAAGGCGAGAAGGTGGAGAAGAAGATCGTGCTTCCCACCAAGACGATCGATGCTTCCAACGCCAACGAGGTTTTAAAGGAAAACGGGCTTGCGTAGCGGGCCGGCCGCCAATCCCGGCGGGACTCAGGTGACCTGAAAACGGGTATACAGGACCGCGACGACCGACGGTCGGGCGCATTTCCGGCTTGCCGGCGGGTTACCCCGGCAGACGGAACGAGGGCGTTCAACCGGTTTTTAATAGGCGGTACGGGTTTGAAGCCTTCTAAGCTTTCTAGCTTTTAAGCCGGCACATCCCTTCCGCCCTGCAAAACGGCGTACTGACGCGTTCAACTTGTAAACGCGCACCTTGGGGTGCGCGTGAAGCGGTATGAACCGCGCCTTGGTAGTAATTGAGTGAAGTAAAAATAAACGCGCAGTCTTTAGCCGTCGTCCTCACGCTGAACGACGCACGGTCAAGATTGCGCATCGTCAGTACGCGATGAACAGGTTGGTGGAAATTTTCTGCGGTGTTGTATTCGGTGCGTTTTTGTCCTTGAGCACGTGGGCGTTGTTCTGTCTCGGCATCCTGCACTGATCACGAAGGCAACCGTGAGGTCCGGCTTGGAAGAGCCGGAGCTCACGGCCGGGCAGGGGGCCGGTTGGAAATGGCGGCCGCCCGATTCGACGGCAGACGCTACGTCCCGAAAGGCGCCGGTTTCCAATGCCGTTGAAACCAACGGGCCGCCAGCCGTGCCACTTGTTCAAGCGTACCGGGCTCTTCGAACAGGTGCGTGGCGCCGGGCACGACCGCAAGGTCTTTCTCTCCTTCAATCCGGTCGAACGCCTGCCGGTTGAGTCGCAACACGACCTCGTCGCGTTCACCGACGATCAACAGCGTGGCGGCCGTGACCCGTGGCAACGCCTCCATGGCCAAATCCGGCCGGCCGCCCCGCGACACCACCGCCTCAATCCGGGAACCGGGCGTCGCCGCCGCGGCCAGCGCCGCGGCGCCACCCGTGCTCGAACCGAAGTATCCGACCGGAAACCGTGACGCGACCGGGTGCAAGGACAGCCAGTGCGTCGCGGTGACGAGCCGGCCGGCCAAAAAGCCGATGTTAAACCGAAGGTGCCCCGTCAGGCTGTCCTCGGTTTCTTCCTCTTGCGTGAGCAAATCGAACAGCAGCGTCCCGCTGCCGGCTTCATGGAGCACGCGCGCGACGAAGCGGTTGCGCGGGCTATGCCGGCTGCTGCCGCTGCCGTGCGCGAACAACACCAGACCCGCACTCCCGGCAGGGATCTCCAGGTCACCGGCCAACGTCACCGGACCGGCGGGAATCCGGACGGCCTCTTTCAAAGGCAAAGAACCCGGTGCCTTGCCGCTTTGGCGCTCCGGTTCGTCCTTGGAATCAGCTTGCCTGCTCACGCCTGAATATCTATCCGCCAGCCGCGTGCACTTGACGCCTCGCTCCCGGGCGTGCGCCGCATTGGATTCGAGACGCTCACGGAATCTGACTTTGCATTTTCCAGGCCGGCCATCGTCAGGTTTCGGCTAAAGTACCCATCAACCGGGCGCAGCGCTCTCAGGTGCGGGACCGGTGTTCGGCTAAAGCCGAGGCCCTGGCCTCCTCCCAAAGGCGAAATCCTCCGACGAACGCGGCATTATTGGTGATCGCCCGGCAGCCGGGCGGCAGTTCTTTGAGTTCTTTGACGTTGCCCCCTCCGAGCACCACTTCGTCGGGCAAAATCGCGGCAATCAGACGCGCGACCACGTCCGCCACGTACCGTCGCCATTCCTTTTTGCCCCACCGCTCCAACCCTCGAAGCCCGACATAATCCTCAAAAGTTCCTTTCTCGAAGGGCAGATGCGCCAGTTCCAGCGGTACGACCATGCCTTCGACGATCAGCGCCGAACCCAAACCGGTGCCCAGGCCCAAAAAGAGCATCTTTCCGCGTTCGTAACCGCCCAATGCCTGCATGGCCGCATCATTAATCACTTTCACCGGGAAACCGAAAGCGGCTTCAAAGTCAAACCCCACCCACCCACGCCCGAGGTTATGCGGTTCCGAAACGATCCGGCCCCGCCGCACCGGGCCCGGATAACCGATCGAGACCGCTTCAAACGGCCAGCCTTCCGCCAGTTGGCGGATACCGGCAACCATCCGTTCGGGCGTCAACTCCGGTCCGGACGGCAGCTTCCGGCGCTCTTCCTGCCCGGTAGCGAGGATCTTGACATTCGTCCCGCCGACATCAACTACCAACACGTTCATAATCAGCCATATAAGTTTTGATCCGTTTTGCTTTTCAAGGAATCTAACTTCTTTCAAAAGCCGGGTTCAAGGTCTTTACGGGCCCGGGTAGAGAAGAAACGGTTGGTGTAGAAACCGTTATCGGGTAATCAGCCCTTCCGCCCGATCCAAAGCTTTCAGCACGGCCTGGTGCGCGCCGGCCCGATCGTCCAGTTTTGAATCATCGAAGACGGTGGCCTGAAAGCGCCGGATGGCCCGGCAGAGCTCTTCCAAGGCCGCCTGCCGCTCCATGATCAACCGGTCGATAAAAACCGCCAAAGTTGCACCCTCACCGTCAAAGGAGCGGGCAACCGGTTCCGGAATCCTTTCACCGTTCCAGTGCTCGAGGCGCTGGCGAATACCTTGTAAAGCGAGCCACGCACGCCGCCTGGCCTGGCGATTGCGTTCGAGTTCATCGAGCAAGGCTTGGAAATCCTGCGGTGTGATGGGCGGCATTTCTGGCTGGCGTATGTTCGTTTGAACATATAACCGCGGACGGGTGGTGAACACGGTAGCGGGCAACGATTAACGAGTAACGGGTAGAGTTCAGAGGTCGGCCGGAGCCCGAGCAAATGCCACAAGCCGAAAAATGTCACAAATGGAAGAGAACCTGATTTGGGAGGTTCCTTGCTCCAAGTACGCCGCAAACCGAGGCCGGTTATCTGTGGCATTTTTCGGCTTGTGCCATTTGTGGCATTCTGTGAGATGGAGCAACCCGAAGTTCCCCTTGAAGCCGTCAGCGAACATATTCATCACGAGGCCGAACATGCCCCAGAGCGATGGATTTTGGGCGTGGCCCTGACTTCAGCCATCCTCGCGGCGTTTGCGGCCATTGGTTCGTTGCTGGCCGGTCATCACGCTAACGAAGCCATGATCGATCAGATCGCCGCGTCCGACCACTGGAGTTATTACCAAGCCAAGGGCGTAAAAGCCGCTGTCCTCGGATCAAAGATGGAGACGCTCCAGGCACTGGGTCAAACAAACAGCGCGGCAGACGAGGAAAAGCTGAAGCGGTACGGCCGCGAACAGGAAGAAATTCAGAAGCAAGCCCAGGAAAAGCAGGCCGGCTCAGCGCGTCACCTGCAGACGCACACGATCTTTGCGCGGAGCGTCACGATGTTCCAGGTGGCGATTGCGGTAGCGGCGATTTCCGTCCTGACCAAACGGCGCCGGTTCTGGCTTATCAGCATGGCTTTTGGGATAGCCGGCATCGTTTTCCTCATTCAGGGTGCGTTCAACACCGGCCATCCCCTGTCCTAATCGCCTTTTGAACCCGGGCAGGGTTGCGCTCCCGGCAGCTCAACCTGCCGGGGGGTGTTTGGCATCGCCCGTTGGCGTCGCAATGAAAGGGGCGGCCTCGAGCACAATGTCGCGTCCAAAGGCGAGGTCCAGCACCCAGTCCAGAAGGATACGGGCCCGCTGCGTCAGGTCCGGCATCTTCGCCCAGTAGATGGCGCGCCACATTGCCCAGGCGAGAAAGCCTGAAAAGTGGAACTTATAGACCCGGGCGACCCCGTGACGCTTGCCGACCAACGCCAGTTCACCGACCGGCTGGAAACGGAATGGTTGCGGACGTTCGCCCTGGAGTGTGGCGACGATGTTGCGGGCCACCTGCGTGCCTTCGCGGGTCGCGTTTTGTGCGGTAGGTGCGTAGGTGCCTTGGCCGCTCGGGTGCGGAATCTCAGCGCAATCGCCCAGGGCCCACACCCCCGGGTGATCAGGGACCGCGCAAGATGCGTCTACCTCGATGCCCCCGTGGCGCCCGCGCCGGCAGTCCATCGTCTCGATTGCCGGGCTGGGTTTCACGCCGGCGGCCCAGATCAGCAGGTATGTCGGAATCCGGCGGTTACCCGCAAGCTCGACATAACCTTCGCCAGCGCCGGTGATCTTAGTATTAAGCAGGACCTCAACGCCGCGCCCCTGAAGCTCGCGCTGTGCGCACGCAGCAAGGCTGGGCCCTAACTCGGGCAGGAGGCGGTCACCCGGGTGGACGAGGACGGTGCGGACGTCCTTGGGGTCGATATTTGGAAACCTATCGACCTGCTCCCGAACGAGGTCATTGATGGCGGCCATGGTTTCGACTCCGGTGAACCCTCCCCCGCCGACCACAAAGGTCAAAAAGGGCTTCCGCGCCTCTGCGCTGCCTTCCTCATCCGCGCGCTCCAGCAGCGCGAGGACCCGGGCGCGCACCGCCGCCGCGTCTTGCAGACGTTTCATTGGCAGCGCGTGCTGCTCGAGGCCGGCGATCCCACGAAAATTCGTGACCGATCCCAGCGCGATAACGAGTTGGTCGGCTGAAAGGCTGCGTTGCGCTCCAGGAACCCCTTCGGCCGGATTACCAATGGTGAAAGTGACGCGTTTCTCTTTCAGGTCGATCGCATCAATCCGGCCTTGCTCAAAGCGAATGCGTCTGGGCAGGTGAAAGGCCGGGCTGATGATGTGGTTTGTGTCGAGTTCACCGCCAGCGGATTCCGTGAGCATCGGCGTAAACAGAAGAAACGGATTTTCGTCGACGACAATAATTTCGCCGTCGTCCGGTTCCGGCAAAAGTTTCGCCAGCTCGACCGCGACGTTTCTTCCGCCGAAGCCGGCGCCGAGAATTACAATTTTCCGGCCTCGGGGAATCACCATATTTGCTACTTGCAACCGGTTTCGCTCAGTGCCGCGCCAAAGGGCGTAGACGCCCGCAAGCCCAAAACCCCAGAGAACCAGGTTTACTTTTTTCGACATAGATCAGGAGAGCCGGCCTGCGGGATGGGTCGTCGTAATCACCTCTTAGGGGGCCTGCGTGATCGCATCCGCGCCGGCAGGCGGTTTTCGGGCTGCAGAAAAAAGGCGATGGAAAAATTTTTACGCCGGGCGCGGCAGGATCAGTGCCAGGCGGCGCCGTTGGCCCCCGCATAGCCCCGGCTGTGATAGACGTAACGCTGATTCGCATAGAGCGGCATGGCACGCCGGAGGCGGCTGACCTGCCGGGAATCGCCGGTCACAAAAACCGGAGTACCAACCGGGATCGCGGCAAAGAATTCGGCCGCGAGGTCGCGTGGCATTCGCACGCAGCCGTGCGAGGCCGGCACTCCGGGGAGGTAACCGGCGTGCATCCCGACCTTGGGAGCAAACTCCATAAAGTACGGCATCGGCGCGGGCAGATACCTGCAACCCGGCGGTACGTGAGATGAAGGGGTGGCACTCGAGTTAACCACGCGCCCGGATGCGTCCGCAATCAAGCCGAAACTACCAGATTTATGAGACGCATCTTTAGACAGCACCCGAAAGTGCCCGGTAGGGGTGTGCCAACCGTCTCGCCCGGACGAAATGGGCGATTCCAGAATTACCTGGTGATCCTGCAACAGGTAGGCAGCCTGTTGGGAAAGGTTAATGACGACGGCCTTATCGGCCGCGAGCGCGGCCCGATCCAGGCCGACGCCGATAACCACCAACGCTAAAAAGAACAAGACCTTCATACGATCTTCTCTAATTCAGTTTAACGCAGGAACGCGTCTTTGGAGACGTACCCGAACGGGTGATTCGTCGAGTGCGAGGTAGATTGCTCCGGCCAGGCAGTGACGGAACCGGGGCTTGGGCTGGCGATCCGGGGTCCATGCTTCAGCCCGGGCCAGAAGACCATGCGGGCAGAATTTTTGAGGACGAGGACCGGCAGCCGAAACGGGACGGGGTCTAAATTTACCATATTTTTGATAAATTCTGTTACGCCCGATCCGTTAAAGGCTTTATCGGAAAAAGTCTTTCGCAGTTTTATGATGCCTGCCTTTTGTAAGACTCGTGCCGGATGCGTGGCCATAGCTGCCGGTGCTCTGCTCCTGGCTTCGTTGGCCGGCTGTACGGGGATCGGCGATACCTACGTCGCCAATGATTGCCTGATCGTCGCCGCCAAGGCCCAATTCTCTCTGCCGCCTTCCACCTGGAGCCGTCTCCTGGTCGTTCGCTACGACCTGAGCTCCCTGCAGCACGTTTACCTTGTCTATAGCCGCGGCGACGGCATGCTCACCGCTTTCGACAGCGCACACGGCACGCGCCAGATCGCGACCAGCGAGCGTGACGCGAACCGGTTGGCGCCCCTGGTGGATCCATTCGCCCGGTCCGGATGGTTTGTCGAAGATAACGCCGGTAACCGGCAGATGGCAGCGAACTGAGCGGCCCCGAATGCTTCTATGCCTCTACGGCTTATCCTAACGGTCCTGCTCAGCTGCAGCGGTGTTGCCGCGGCGGCACCCTCCCACCTGGATACGGCAACCCGCTTTGTCGTGGCGGCGCACGCGGAATTGCCTGCGTCCATTTGGAAACGCGTCCTTGAAGTACGTCTCCTTCCGGGCAATGCGGTTCATCATTATCTCGTCTTCAATCTCCACCACACCTTTTTTTGTTATTCAGCAGAGGACGGCAGCCGGCGGATCTGGCCGGCCGGCACCAGTCCGGCCGCGCTGGCTCACGCCATCTCGCCGTCGCCGGAACTGACGGCATCCTTCGTGGAACCTGCTAACCTGCGCCCGGTCGAATGATTCGACCAAGCTCGTTCAAATTTCGGCTACCTCAAACGGGACGGGCGGCCCCATGCGTTGGCGTGGGGTCGCCTGGCTGGAGCGCGTCTTGAGCGGGACGGCCCAAGAGGAGCTGACGGCCGGCGACGCCCACCTGGGTTCACGCCATCCAGGCGGGCTGTCCCGTCTTCGCCAGGACCGATTGCCAAAGATCCCCGTGCGGGTCCACCCGCCTGCGCCCCTGAATAACCATTTGCAGCGGGATGTGAACGAACGAGCCGTGCCACCGCCCGATAAGCATGTTGGTGCGCCCGGTCATGCCGGCATGCGCTGCGTTCTGAGCCAGGCGAGAACAATAAACGTTGTCCTGAGGCGACGCCGGCACGCTTCGGATGGTGTAGCTCGGGTCGATGTATTTCAAATTAACTTCCATCCGAAGCGAGGTCAGATATTCCGTAATGCGATCGCGCAAGAACAGCCCGATATCGCCGAGCCGCCGGTTGCCGGACGCGTCCGTTCGAGACGCTTCGGGATTTTGCTTTACAAGGTCCTGCCCCGCGCCTTCCGCGACCACGATGAGCGCGTGATTGCGTCTTGCCAGCCGATGGCGCAGCAGGGCGAGAAGACCGCATTCTCCTTCCAAGCGGAACGGCACCTCGGGAATCAGGCAAAAATTTACGTGCTGCCCGGCCAGCGCGGCGAAGCAGGCGATAAACCCGGAGTCGCGGCCCATGAGTTTGACGAGACCGATCCCGTTGACCGCGCCGATGGCTTCGACGTGCGCGCACGAGGTTGCCTTGACCGCTTCGGCGAAAGCGGTCTCGAACCCGAAACTCTTGTCGAGGTACATGATATCGTTATCGATCGTCTTGGGGATCCCGATAATGCTTTTGCGCAAGCCGCGCCGGCGGATCTCGTGGTTGATCGCCACCCCTCCTTTCATCGTGCCATCGCCGCCAATGGTAAAAAGGATGTCGACGCCGAGTTCTTCAAGGTGGTCGACCATCTCGCCGGCGTTCTGGCCTCCGCGCGAACTCCCCAAGATCGTGCCGCCGAAGTTATGGATCGTGGAAACCGACTCCGGTCGCAGCGTAATGGGGATGTGGCCGTAGCGGGGGATCAATCCCTGGTAACCGTACCGGATACCGTAAATGCGCGTGACGCCGTACCCGTGATACAATTCCATGACGATGCCACGGATGATGTCGTTGAGACCCGGGCATAAACCGCCGCAGGTCACGATGGCAGCGGTGGTCTTTGGCGGATCGAAAAAGATCCGCTCACGCGGACCGGCAAGTTCGAAACTCAATGGGGACTCGCCCTTGCTGAAACTTTGCGAGACGCTTCCAAGGGAGTCGTCGTACAGAATGCGATGGAGATCCGTCTTGAAAGTCTCCGCGCCAAAATGCCGGTACCGTAACGGTGACAGAAACTGACACTCTCCCAACCCTTCAATTGGAATGTCCATCCCGGCGCAAACGGAACGGCAGGTTTTCGGCCGGCGCAAGCGCGATTTTCTTCACACGGCGGGCACGGTGAGAGAGGAAGACATCACACGGCGCCGCGGCGGAACACGGCGACCACGGCGAGAAGAATTTTTTCCGAAACCCAAACTCCAACCTTATATTGGTAACCCGCCGCCACCCTCGCCGTTACCCGTTACCGGTTAATCCAGATACCCCGGTAAACCCGTTGCTCTTCCGGGGGAGCGAATTCGGCATCTCGCGCCGGGGGACCGTTTCGCTGGCCGGGAAGCGCGCGTAATTCTCTGAGCGTCTCCTGATCGAGCTGGCCGGTCGCGGCCAAGCCTTCGTCGCGTTGAAACAGGACGATGGCTTCCGAGGTGGCCGGCCCAGGCAGGCCGTCAACGTCGCCGCGGTAAAAGCCGCGCCGGGCCAGGAGTTCCTGGACGGTGTAAATCACACTTTGCTGTACCTGCCGCGGCGCCCGCTCATAGACGGAACCGGTGAAGATCGACCCGGGCGCGGTCTGGCCCAGCGCGTCGGCGCCGGAATCGGCGCGAGGCAGAACCCGCATTGAGGGTGGAGGCGGCGCGTACGTATCGCCGGATCGATCGGATGAATCCCCGTACCGGTCGGACCAGCCGTAGGGTGGGCGCCGGTCCTGATCATCGAACCCCTCATAGGGCTGGCGCCGATCCTGGTCGCCTTGATAAGGCTCACGCTCGACGTCCCGATCGGTGGCAGGCGGGGGCGGTGTGGCACGACTGGTCGCCACCGGCGGCGGGGTGACGCGCTTGGTCACCGGTGGGGTGGCGTGAGTGGTCGCGGGAGGCGATACTTGAATTGGCGGCGCGGGCATCGGCGGCGCGGACGGCGCGTTGCGGGTTGAACCGGCGGCCACCGGTCCGGCGGATCCGCCGACCCCAAGCGCCCGCAGCGTTTCGGCGTCAGCCTGGCCCGTCACCCGCAAACCGTACCGGATCTGGTAGCGACGAAGTGCCGCGGACGTTTCAGAGCTGTTCTGTCCGTTTACTGCGCCGTAATAGAAACCTTGATCTTTCAGTTTCTGCTGAAGCGTGCGCGTGAGATCATCCGCGCACGAGAGGGTAGCCAAGCCCAACCAGCACATTAAAAAAGCATGTAATTTCATAAAGCCGCTCCCGCGTTGCCGGGATGATCTCCAACCGTGATTACTTCCTGCACCGCCGGCGACGACACGCTCGAATGGTAAAAGGCGATTCCCCTCGCGATCGCTCCGGCCAGCTTCGTTCGGAAGGCCGGATCTGCGAGCGCCTTGGCATCTTCGGGATTAGTCAGAAATCCGCACTCGATCAGTAAAGCGGGCATGTCGAGATTTCGAAGCACAAAAAAGTTAGCGGTTCTTATCTCGTGATGATCGCACCGCAAGCCCGCACTGAGGCTGTTCCCGATCGCGCCGGCCAGTTGTGCCTCCGCGATGGCCAACGGCTCCGAACCGGCGGAAGTTTGCACCATGGCCAGCACCGCGGCGCTTTTGGTCTCGGCGCGGTAAATCTCGAAGCCATGGGCGCTTGCGTGGTTCGCGTAGTCACAGTGCAGGCTGATGAAGATCGCGGCCGGCACCGCTTGCGCGAATTTGATCCGGTCCGGCAATGAAACGTAGGTATCGTCCTCACGGGTCAGCATCACCGTGAAGCCCAGGTCGCGCAGTTCGGCGGCGAGCCGATGCGCCAGGTCCAAGCTGATCCTTTTTTCCTGAAGACCACGGGCGGATGCCCCGCTGTCGTTACCGCCGTGTCCGGGATCGATGATGACGGTATCAAATCCTGCCGGGAGCCGCTGAACCGGAGATGATGGGGACAGCTTCGGCCCGAGCCAGGCAGGGAGGCCATGCACGAGGAGGCGCCCGGCGGTCCAGACGAGCAGAACCGCCCCGAGCCACGGGGCTAACCGGAGCGTCCATCGCCGCCACCCCGTTCTGCCTTTTGCGCGCATCCCACGGGTTTACTCTTCCAGCAGAAAAGATCCATCAACCGCGGGAACGTGCAACCACCTTTTCAATCTCACCGGGTGGAACCGGGGTATAGGTAACCCGTGCTTTCCTTTCCATCACGGCAGCTTCGGCGGTATAATTGGGAAGTTGTTCACCGAGAAATGCACGCAGCGAATCCGCGTCCGGCAATTCCTGATGGTCTTCATCCGCGCTGAACAGTCCGACTCCCCAGGCCTTGACGGCAAGTCCGAGCGCCTCCTCCAGGGTCTGAGCCGGCGATGCGCCATGCAGATACGCTTCAACCTGCTGAGCTGCCCGCTTGGTTCCCGCAATGACGCCGAACCATTCCCGTTTTAAACCGATGCCCATGTTGCTCGCCTTGATGGTGCCGTCGTAATCAAGCCGGATAAACAGGTCGGTTTCCGGTGTTTCACCGACTTCGGCGAACAGGACGCGTGCAAGGTAAGGCGCACCGTAAATCTGTTCGAACGCCTGTTTCAGCGCCGGGCTGAAAGAATAGGTGACCATCCGGCGCAAAGAAACGTCTGTGGCTGATCGGGTGAAACCTTCGCTGCTGGACAGTTCGATGGCAGTCATGCGTAGGCGCTCGATATCGCCGGGGTGGCCCACGGCGCCCATCGCAATCCGATCATAAATCTCAAAAATTTTGCGCCGGTCCCGGCCAAACGTCAGAAGCAATTGCCCTTCGGGGTAACTTATCCCGACCGTGGGGCTACCGGTCGCAAGCTCGTTTTCAATGTATTCGCGCCGGTTCGCGATTGCTTCTACCCAACGAAACGGTTCATCAATCATGCATTGCCAAACTGGTAAAGCTCGCTTAGGCGCGCATCAGGGATGGTAGTAATGCCCCGAGCATTGATGGTTTTGATGACGGGGTAGATTTTACCCGATCGATCCACCCCGCCGGTAGCCGTGTCGGCCTCCGCCGCGGTGTCCAACGCCTGCAGCGCCAAACGAATCGAGCTTTCCTCGTCGAGTTCCCGGACGCGTTTGGAGCCCCAGCGGTTCTGATAGTAAAGCACGCTGCGGACGGCAGGCGAGCCTGAACCGCTGGACGCGTAATCGGCCGCTTCAAATTGAGCGCCCATGGCGTCGTAAAAATAAACCTTGGCCGGATCGGCACTGGCCGAGTCGTAAGTCGCAAAGAGCGGCACAACCACGCCAACCCCTTGCATGACCATTCCAAGGTTTTCACGCAGCAGCTTGGACAGGGCGCGCACCTTGCCCTCCACGCTCATTTCCTGCAATTGGCTACGCCGGTAGAACTGGAAAGAATGCTCAAGAACGCGTGCCATTTCCCAGGCCGTCGCCGGGGAACCGGCGATGGCCATCACTGAGGCGCGATCGATTTCCAGGACTTTATCGGCCCGGTCGTACATAACGACGTTGCCGGCCGTCGCGCGACGGTCGCCGGCAACCAACACCCCGTCACGAAATTTAAACGCGAGGATGGTAGTTGCCTGGACCTCAACGGGCGCGCTGGCGGTCCGCTGTACCGCCGCTGGAACGGCCGGAAGCCAACCCTGGCTTCGCAGGAGGGACAAGAAGTCCCGCGGAGCGCCCTCAGGGCGTTGCGAAAAATCCATTCCGATTACTTACTACTGGCCGGTGCGTTGGCGATAGCGCTTGCTTTGGTTAGGATCAACCTTGCGCATGCGCTTGAGAAGGTCTTTGGTGTCGGGCTTGGAAACATCAGGCGAACGGGGGCCGTCGCCGCCCCCCTGTTTTGGTTCCCAAGGAGCAGGTGCCGGTGGTTTTTGCGTCCTTTCGGGCATGGCGCAAACCTACCGGGTCCAGGCTAAGAAAGCAACTCCCTCGCGCAGGTTGCGCCAAGTGTCATGGTTCAAGGCGTCGGACCGGGTGACGGACCGCCGGAACCGGCCGGTGGCGGAATCTTAATGGTCTGACCCGCCTGTAGTTTTTTGGCATCCCCGATCCGGTTAAGATGCTCGATGTCCTCGACCGTGACGCCGTATTGTTTGGCGATCTGCGTCAGCGTTTCACCCCGCGCCACCGTATGCGTCCGCGTACTGGCGGGCTCGACGGGCAACGCCCTCTCGACTCCGACCGTGGCCGGGGCGGTGACGCTGCCGCTTGGAGCGGGCGACGCCGACGGGACCGCGGCCGCGGCCGCAGCCGCAGGCGCAGAAGGGGCAGGAGTCCCCGGTCTCTGCTGCTTGATCGCCTCATTCAGTTTACTGATTTCCTGGGAAAGCTTATCGATCTGTGCCTCTTGCGCCTTCAACTGCGCCTTAATCGATTCGAGGTCCTTCGTGATAACCGAGCCCTTGTCCTGAGCCAAAACCGCACTCGCCCCTGCTGTGATGGCAATCAGCCAACCGCACACGCTTTTGCCGTCCATGGTGCCTCTGTACAACTGCGGCCGAACCCGTGCAACCTGCGAGTGGCGGGCACGGCGTAGGAGGTTCACACGGCGAACGCGGCGGGCCACGGCGACCACGGCGGATCCACAGATTAAAAAATCCGATTATCCGCAGAACACGCAGAGAACGCAGAAAAGGGAAAACGTCCACAGATTACGCAGATTACACCGATTAAGGGCAGACTGACGAAAAGAGCAACTCCAGGCTTGACATCGGCAGCCGGCCCTCACACTCGCCGTTACCCGTTACCCGTTACCCGTTACCCGTTACCCGTTACCCGTTACCCGTTACCCGTTACCCGTTACCCGTTACCCGTTACCCGTTACCCGTTACCCGTTACCCGTTACCCGTTACAC
>JAFAUY010000063.1 GCA_019243005.1 Verrucomicrobiota bacterium
CACATCGAAGAAGCGCAGCCCACCTTTGATAACCTGATCCGCCAGATCACCAAATATCAGCAGAATTCCACTTCGATCCAAAGGGTGCGCGACCGGGTGGCGGCGACCTGCCGGCGCGTACAGCTCATCAATTTCTGAATCGTCCCGGCACGGACGGTCGGCCCGCCATGCGATCAATCGGGGCGATTCACACGGCGCGCCGAACCAGATCGCGGCGCCGAGCCTGTTCGTCGTCAGGCAATACGGCCGTAGACTGCCAGGCGGCCGGCAAGTCGGGTAAATTTACCCAGGAACGGCATCCCCCGAACGATCTTTGGTACGGGAACACCCACGGCTCCGGCAGCCGGTAAGTACGGACAAAGGCGAGGTGCGACCCCTTGGGCTCGCTGTAATCAAACCGCTGCTGCAGCACCTGATCCGTAAGGATGTGCAACGACCGCAACGGCTCCAGCCGGGTGAGATCCTCCACCCAGACGGTAAGTTCGACTTTCGCCCACGCTTGAATCGTCACCAAGGCGGGCTGCTCCTCCAGAGAGACGGTCCCGGTAACGCGAACGCATCGGAGTTGCTCATGGAAGAACGTCGGGAACAGGAAAAATTCGTCGTGTTTGAAACGAAACCCTTGCCGGCCCTCGGCAATGCCGCCTTTCCGAAAAATCACGCTCGTTTCGCCCGCCAACATCGACCGGCAAACCAGCGCCCATTCCTTAAAGCCGATTGCCGGGCCGGGTTCGAGCAAGGCTGAAGCCGGGACCAGGGAGGCTGCCAATGCATCCATCCGTCACGCTATCACAGCCGCACCCGCGCTCAATCCCGAGGATGGCCGATCGCTGCGACGAAGCTTTCCCTTTGCAGCCCCCTTCTCCATCTGGTTTAGTTAAGGCTTTCCATGGCGGTACGGATTGATCTTCATTGCCACTCTTTTTTTTCTGGCGACGGGGTCAGCAGTCCGGAACAACTGATTGAGGCCGCGCGTCACAAGGGCCTCCACGGGTTTGCGATGACCGATCACAACACGTGCGACGCCGTGAAGTACATGCTGGACAAGGGCCTGATGCGTTCCGACGGGTTGCCGGTTGGCGGTTTTCTGGTCCTGCCGGGCGTGGAGGTGACGACGGCGGAAGGCCATCTCCTTTGCATCGGAACGACGTTACCCAACCTGAAAGGCCGTCCTGCGCTTGAAGTCTGCCAGCGAATCCATGAAGCGGGCGGCCTTGCCATTCCGCCGCACCCCTATGACCTTTTCCGGGCCGGGATTCGTGAAAACGTGCTCAACACGCTCCCCATCGATGCCGTCGAGGTGTTTAATGCGGCCACCACCCTTAAGCGTTACAACCAGATGGCGTTCGACTACGCCCGGCGACGCAATCTGCCGATGACGGCGGCGAGCGATGCCCATCATTACGCGGCGGTGGGTACGGCCTGCACCATCCTCGACACCACCGATTTCTCCGTCGCAGGAATCCTGCACCAGATCGTCAAGCAAAACGAACTGAGCCAGCGTTACCTGTCCGTCCGGGACAGCATTCGCAAGACCTGGAGCAATTGGTTGCGCCTGCGGAAACGCAAGTCGCTCGAGGAACTGCTGCGGTCCGACGTCCCTCCGGAGAGGTAGTGAAGAGAATGCCACAAATGACTCCCGTTAGCGGCATTTTCCCATTTTTCGTACTCGTGGCATTTGCCTTCATGCCAAGGGTGGGTAAATGCCAAAACGCCCCAAAAGGGACCCTTCTATTTGTGGCATTTTTCCGCTTATTAGCATTTGTGGCATTCAATCATTTCAGCCTCACGGCCCTGGTCTTATCGAGCTTTAGGACCTCGCCGGCTTGAAGGGGTAATGTGATCCGGGGGTCGTTTACCTTTTCGCCGCGCCATTGCACGCTGCCTTGCTCGATCAAACGACGGGCATCGCTACGGGACTTGGTGATCCCAAACCCTTCTGCGTACGCCGCGACGACGGCGGCGGTGAGATCGCCGGAAAGTTTTGCCAGTTCGACTTCGGGAAGATCCGCCGCCCGCAGGTCGCGTTTGGCGAAGCGCAGGTTGAATTCGTCCAACGCGGTTCCGGCTGCGGCGCGGTCGTAAAAACGTTTGACCAGCCGGAAAGCCAGTTCCTTTTTGGCGTCCAGCGGATGGATGGCGGGCACGCGCTCGTGCAGCAGGACGTCGTAGTAGCGCGCCATGAGTTCATCGGAAATACTCATCAGTTTGCCGAACATTTGCGCCGGCGGTTCGGTGATCCCGATGTAATTGTTGAGGCTTTTACTCATCTTCTGGACGCCGTCCAATCCCTCCAGGATGGGCAGAAGGCAAATGACCTGCTGTGCCTGCCCTTCTTCCTTTTGCAGGTCGCGGCCTACCATGACGTTAAACAGCTGGTCCGTACCGCCGAGCTCCACATCCGCACGGATCATGACTGAATCCCAGCCCTGCATGAGCGGGTATTGCAGCTCGTGGAGAAAAATGGCGGTCGTCTGGTCGAGGCGTTTCCTGAAGTCTTCCCGTTGCAGCATCTGTTGGAGCGTGACCCGGCTGTTGAGCCGGATGACGTCCATGAAAGTCATTTTGCCGAACCACTCGCCGTTAAACACCAGTTCGGTGCGGTCCCGGTCGAGAATTTTGAAGGCCTGTTCCTGGTAAGTTTCGGCGTTCGCGAGCACCCGTTCACGGCTGAGCATCGGCCGGGTGCTGGAGCGACCTGAGGGATCACCGACCATGGTCGTGAAATCACCGATGACCAGCACGGCGAGATGACCGAGCTCCTGGAACTGGCGCAGCTTTGACAGGCCGACCGCATGGCCCAGGTGCAGGTCCGGCGCGGTTGGGTCAACCCCGAGCTTCACCCGCAGGGGCCGATTCTCCTGAAGCTTCTTCTCAAGCTCCGATTCGCTGATGATTTGCGCACCGCCGCGCTTCAACTGCTGGATCGTTTCCGGGATACCACCACTCATGCCGGACAAACAAAGACCGGGATAGGGCGAGGCTCAAGGCGGGATTATTCCGGTTTGAGGCTCATCCCCTTCTTTCGGCGCCGTTCAGACGGGGCGGTCAACATCGTTTGACAAGGGAACAGGCCTGATGAACTTTCCGCACTCGCTGCAACCCGAGAACCACTGCTATGAAAAGAACGTACCAACCTTCGAAGCGGACCCGCAAGCGCCAGCACGGGTTTCGCGCCCGCATGAAGACGAAAGGAGGTCGCGCCATCCTGGCCCGGCGCCGGCAACGGGGTCGCAAGCGCCTTCTCCCGGTTGGAACCGAATTCCACTACAAGCGCCATACGCATCAATACACGCGTCAGGGCTGACCTGAACCTTACGGATGGTCCGCGAGGAGCGGCAGAGGTTCCGGTTTCCGCGTTCTGCGCGCCTGACGCGCGCCTCGGAGTTCAGACTAGTCAAACAGAACGGCAGATCGTTTACCGGCAAATACCTCGTTTTGGCCGTCTTCAGGCCGCCGCATGAATCGCCCGTTCGAGCCGGGCTCGTGACGAGCCGGCGAGTGGGTCCGGCCGTGGTACGAAACCGGGTACGCCGCCGGTTGCGTGAAGTTTACCGGCTGAACCGGTCCCGCATCGGCCCGGGTTGGTGGCTGGTGATGATCGCCCGGGTAAGTGCGTCGTCAGCCAGCCTGGCGCAACTTCAACAGGACTGGTTGCGGCTCGCCGGGCGGGCTTCTATTTTAGGAACCAGTTAGCCTGCATCGCCCCCCAATCCCTGCGGGATGAATCGAGAGATTTGGAGGGCGATGCAGGCTGTGGTAGCGGAACTCTCCGGTTACGCCGGAAAATTCCGCTGCGTTTTGGAGAGGAGAGTTTAAAACCGTTTGTTTTGATTCATATATTTAAAACCGGCTCTTAAACAGATGCGTAGCGTCTGTTTAAGAGCTTTCTCGCCCGCAATGAGCTCGTCGCTTCGGCTCGTTGGCGTGATTTTTGCGGGCGAGCCGTTCGCTTTTATGTTGGTTCTCAGATTTTTGCTCCGGGTGTACAAGGCCGTCTTGTCGCCAGCGCTGGCCTTGTTGACCGGTGGCCCGGGCTCCGGTTGCCGTTTTGTGCCGACCTGCTCGGAATACATGGTCGAAGCCATCGAGCGTCACGGCTGGATGCGCGGTTGTTATCTGGGGCTCAGGCGGCTGTGCCGCTGCCATCCCTGGGGTGGTAGCGGTTTCGATCCCGTACCGGAAAAAACGTCCTCACTCAGCCGGAGCCACTAACCTTTCTTATTTCCATCTCTATCTAACAACATGCCCCGAGATCGCCTTACCTGGGTTATCGTCACCCTCGCTGCCATCGGCCTGGTGGCCTCCCTTTATTGGCAACAGCAAGATCTGGCCCGAACCCGCGCTTACAACGAAGCGCACGGCATCGCCACCAACGCCGCTCCGAAAGCCAGCTCCAGCCCCGTGGCCGCCCCGGCCGTCACCGCACCGGATTTCGGCAATACCTCCATGGAAACGGCGGCGCCGGCCGGCGGGGCACCGGATAAAAGGGCGTCCCTCAAAAGCGACGTGGCCGAACTGCACTTTTCCACCAATGACGGCGGCCTGGCAGACATCACGCTGGCCCGGCATAAGGCGGAGGGAAACCAACCGGTCGAGCTCAGCACGCCTTTGGTCCCGGCCATCGGCGCGATCTCCCAAAATCCGAATAACTGGCGCGACGACGGCTACGACGTTCGGGAAGACCAGGCCGGCGGTCAGGTAACGCTCACCAAACAAATCGCGAATAACCTTACGATCACCAAGGTTTATTCCCTCGCCGGCAGGGCCGGTCTGCAGAATCCGTACCAGGTCGGCTTGGCGTTGACTTTCCAAAACACGGGTGACCAGCCTTTCACCAGCCCTGGCTATTTTGTGAGTACCGGTGCGGCTCAGCCGATTCACCATTCGGACCTGCCGTTGCGCACGATCTTCAACTGGTACCGGGACGGCAAACTGCGTTCGATCAACGTCAGCTGGTTCAACCCGTCATCTTTCCTCTTCATCCCGACCGGAGCAGCCAAGGAGGTCTATACCGATGCGGGTGACCAGATCCTTTGGGCATCGGTTTCCAGCCAGTATTTTGCGACCATTTTAGCCACCCAAAACGAGAACGGTGACAAGGTGTGGGCGCGACGCGCCCCGCTGCCGGACGGCAGCCCGCAGCAAGGCCCCTGGCTGATCGAGGGTGCCCTGGGCATGCCGGGCTTTACCCTCCAGCCCGGTGAAAGCAAAACCGTTAACTTCACCATTTACGGTGGTCCGAAAGAATACAGCGCGCTCGCCAGGTTGCCCAACGACCAGTGGCGCATCCTGGATTTCGGCTGGATTCCGCCCCTGGGCAAACTGCTGCTCGTCTCCCTCAATCAGCTGCATGCCTGGGTGAAGAGCTACGCTCTCGCCATCATCCTGTTGACCATCGCCATCCGTCTGCTGCTTTGGCCGCTGCAAAATGCCAGCATGAAGAGCATGCGGAAGATGTCGAAGCTTTCGCCCCTGATCAACGATCTGCGCGCCAAGTACAAGGATGATCCCCAGCGCATGAACCAGGAGATGATGAAACTGTACAAGGAGTATGGCGTAAACCCGCTCGCCGGGTGCTTTCCGATGCTCGTACAGATCCCGATCTTCTTCAGCTTCTATTCGATGCTTGGCACCGCCATCGAACTGCGCAACTCCAGCTTTTTGTGGGTGAAAGACCTTTCTCAGCCGGACACGATCGCCTATTTGGGTTCCTTCCCGATCAATATCCTGCCCTTGATCATGGTCGCGGTGCAGCTCTGGCAACTCCAGGTGACGCCCAAAACGGGCGATCCGTCGCAGCAACGGATGCTTTACATCACCCCCGTCATCTTCCTTGTTTTCTGCTACAATTACGCCTCGGCGCTCGCGCTCTACTGGACGGTGTCGACCTTGTTCACGGTCGTACAAACCTATTTGACCCGGCGACAAACGGAGCCGCAACTGACCAAGGTTTCGGCCGCGCCAACAGTTGCTAAGAAAAGGAGTTATCGGTAATAATCGGGTCCTCTCGAAGGACTGCCTTATGGAACCAAGAGAAATCCTGGATACGATGTTGGGCTATCTGGGATTCGTCGCGGAGATCCAGGAGATCGAAGCCGAGAACGGCCGCCAGTTGCAGGTGTTCACGGCCGAGAGCGATATCCTTATCGGGCGTGACGGCGAGGTCCTTGAAGACCTGCAATTCTTGCTCAACCGCATCCTGCAGGCGCAGGATCGCAATGCGCCAAAGGTTCAAGTCGATGTCGCGCACTGGCGCGCGATGAGGGATGATCGCCTGCGCAGCCGCATCCGGCACATCGCCGACACCGTGCGCGTCTCCGGGCGCCCGGTAAAACTCGAGCCGATGAACTCCTACGATCGCAGGATCGTGCACAACACCCTCAAGGGCGACCCTGACGTGATGAGTTTCAGCCCTAGCGATGACGCGCGCATCAAACGGATCACCATCCAGCGCCGCAAACATTGAATGGAATGCCACAAGCCGAAAGGGGCCAGGAACGCCGGCAACAGAGGGCTTTTCATTTTTGGCATTTTTTCGCTTGTGGCATTTTACCAGTTACCCGTTCGGGGGGTAATTCCAGCTTTGCGATCTCGGCCATGACCCGCTCACTTACCCGCTGGTAAATGTCGCGTCCGCCGCCTTCAAGGTCCGCCTTGGTGAAGCGGATCGGTTTGCCGATGACCACCGTGATGGGCCGGGCCTTTAATCCGCCGGTTTTCGGCAACGCGTCGTACGAACCAAAGATCCGGATCGGAACGACCGGCGCCAGCGTTTTGGCAATGACCATGCCCAACCCTGCCCGGGCAGGCTGCAGCCGGCCATCGAGCGACCGCGTGCCTTCCGGAAAAATGATCACGCGCTTTCCCTCCTGCAGCAGGCGGATGATCGTCTTGATTGCACCGATATCTCCGCGCTTCCGGTCCACGGGTACGGTGTTGAGCTTTGCGATGATCCAGCCGACGCCCTTTATCGTAAACAACGTATCGCGGGCCAGAAAGTAGATTCCCTTGCGGCAACAAATGCCGATCATGGGCGGATCGAGGTAACTCTGGTGGTTGGACGCGAGGATGGCGGGACCGTCCTCGATCAGGTTTTCGCGGCCATACGCTTTATGCCGAAAAGCGAGTTTGCCCACCAGCGTGCAAACCCAATAGCCGATCAAGTAATAAGGGTTCATGCGCGCTCGCCGGGTTTCCACCGCAGACCCTTTTCTTCCAGGCGCTGCAGAACCAGCGCGACCACTTGATCCAACGAAAGCTCGGAAGTGTCGACCACCTGGGCATCCGGGGCGATCGTCAAAGGGGCAATGGTGCGGGAAGCGTCTAGG
>JAFAUY010000400.1 GCA_019243005.1 Verrucomicrobiota bacterium
AATCGACACGCCCTTGCCCCGCTCCTGCGGCGCCACGTTTACCACCACGTGGCCGTACTGGCCGCGACCGCCGGATTGTTTGATAAGTTTGCCTTCCCCGACCGCGTTCTTCGTGATCGTTTCACGGTAGGCGATCTGCGGCTTGCCCGCATTGGCGTCCACCTTGAATTCCCGCAGCATGCGGTCACGAATGATTTCCAGGTGCAGCTCGCCCATCCCGGCGATGATGGTCTGGCCGGTATCCTCGTTGGTATAAACCCGGAAGGTGGGATCCTCCTCGGCGAGGCGCTGCAGGGCATTGGACATCTTTTCCTGGTCGAGCTTCGTCTTCGGCTCGATGGCCATGGAGATGACCGGGTCAGGAAAGGAGGGCGGTTCAAGCAGGAGCGGGAAATCTTCGTCGCACAGGGTGTCGCCGGTGGTGATGTTTTTGATCCCCACGATGGCGGCGATGTCGCCTGAATAACAGGTCTCGATGTCCTCGCGTTTGTCGGCCTGAATCTGGATCAGGCGGCTGATGCGTTCCCGCTTGCCGGTACGCGGGTTGTAAACCGTATCGCCTTTGGAAAGGTTCCCGGAGTAAACCCGGAAGAAGACCAGTTTGCCGACGAACGGGTCGCTCCAGAGCTTAAAGGCCAGGGAGCAGAATTTACCGTTGTCATCCGTAACGGCTTCTTTCGGTTCGTGCGTGTCGGGATCAATGCCTTTGGCTGGCGGAATGTCCAACGGGCTCGGCAGATAATCGATGACGGCGTCGACCAGGTATTGAACGCCTTTGTTCTTGAACGCGGAGCCACCCGCGACCGGGACAAACTGGTTGGCGATCGTCAACCGGCGGATGGCGGCTTTGAGGTCCTTGGGCGTGACGGGCTTTTCTTCCAGGAAAAGGGTGCCGACTTCGTCATCCAGGTTGGCGACCTGTTCGATCAGTTCATCATGCGCATCGTCGACCAATTGCTTGTACTCGGCCGGGACGTCCTTCACCTCGTAGGTAGAGCCCAGGACGTCGTTATCGGAGTAAATGATCGCTTTTTTGTTGATGACGTCGAGCTGGCCGCGAAGGCGATCTTCGCTGCCAAGCGGAATAAGAACCGGGGCGGCGGTGGCGCCCAGTTTTTCGCGGATCTCTTTCACCACGTTGTCGAAGTTGGCGCCGACGCGGTCCATCTTGTTCACGAAACAAATGCGCGGAACCCGGTACTTATTTGCCTGGCGCCAGACGGTTTCGGTCTGGGGCTGAACGCCGGCGACGCTGTCAAAGACGAGGATCGCGCCGTCCAACACGCGCAGCGAACGCTCGACTTCGGCCGTAAAGTCAACGTGGCCGGGAGTGTCGATGATGTTGACGCGCATCTTCTGGCTCTCGAACAGCTTCAAGGCGCCTTCCTCTTTGCGCTGGGTCCAGAAACAGGTGGTCGCGGCGGAAGTGATGGTGATGCCGCGCTCGCGTTCCTGCTCCATCCAGTCGGTGGTGGTGGTTCCTTCGTGCACCTCGCCGATCCGGTGGATCATGCCGGTGTAAAAGAGAATCCGCTCCGTCAGGGTGGTCTTACCCGCGTCAATGTGCGCGCTGATACCGATGTTGCGCGTGCGCTCCAAAGGATAAGCGCGATGAGGAGAGTTTGGGTTCGTCATGGCCGAAGCTTTTTGTAAAACGGTTGAGGGCATGGTGTTACCAACGGAAATGTGCGAAAGCACGGTTAGCCTGGGCCATCTTGTGGGTGTCGTCCCGCTTCTTGATCGCGGAACCCTGTCCGGCCGCCGCATCCTTGATTTCGGCGGCCAAATTATCCGTCATCGTCCCGCGACGATTTTTGGCGAAAGTGACCAGCCAACGCATCGCGAGCGAGACTTGGCGGTCTGAGGAAACCTCGACCGGAACCTGGTAGGTAGCGCCGCCAACCCGCCGGGATTTGACCTCCAGACGTGGTTTGGCGTTGTCGAGCGCCTTATGCAGAGTATCCAGCGGATCCACCGCATCGGAACCTTCACGGCTTTTCTCAATGGCTTGATAGACAATTCGCTCCGCCAGAGACTTTTTACCGGCACGCATGACCGTATCGATCAAGCGGGCCACCACCGGACTGCCGTAGCGGGCATCCAGCTTTTCTTCCTTATGAATGACTCTGCGACGACGTGACATACAATTTACTTTTTACTTCCCTTGGCCGCCGGCTTAGCCGATTTGCCTTTCCCGGCGGCTTCAGCCGCACCTTCCTTCGGGCGTTTTGCACCGTACTTCGAACGGCTGCGATGGCGACCGTCCACCCCCAGGGCGTCCAAAGTTCCCCGCACAATATGGTAACGGACGCCGGGCAGATCCTTCACTCGCCCCCCACGAACCAGCACGATGGAGTGTTCCTGAAGGTTGTGCCCTTCACCCGGGATGTAGGCGATGACCTCGTAGCCGTTGGTCAACCGGACCTTGGCGACCTTCCGCAAAGCGGAGTTTGGCTTTTTAGGCGTCCGTGTCATGACCTGCACGCAAACGCCGCGCCGCTGCGGGCAGTCGGCAAGAGCCGGTGACTTGGATTTCACCGTCATCTTTCTGCGTCCTTTTCTTACAAGCTGGTTGATCGTTGGCATCGGGAACTATCCGGTTACTCCCTGGGTAAAGGGATTAAAAAACCCCCCTGGCGCAAAAACTCCGTCTCGCCAGAAGCGGGGGAGCGTGGACTATATAAATTTTCCCAGGGCACGCAAGGGATTTTTGGCGCGTCCCGCACCGTCCCGCGTGGCCCGGAAGAGTCGTTAAAATAGCACGAAATTATTCGGTTGCACGCGCGCGCGCGCGCAAAAGGGGTGAAACGGCCGGCCAAAGCCGCCGGGACATTCCCGGCGGCTTTGTTTGCGGCATAAGCCGAATTCTGTCCGGCACCGGCTTTCGCCCGGCGCCGGGGCGGTCATTTATCTCGCGCTGAATGGCTACAGCGCGCCGGCGGTGGCGGCGAACCGGCCACCGGCCGATGCGACTATTACCCGAGGGTCCTCGGCAAAGCCGAGCGGGCAGGCAACCCGACCCTCTGTTTTGTCTTGCACCGCAGGGGTTTTTCAAGCGCCCGTCCTTACGGGCAGGCCGGTGGGCTCTTACCCCGCCTTTTCACCCTTACCCGGCCACCCTCTCGGGCAAGCCGGGCGGTATGGTTTTCTGTGACACTATCCGTCATCTCCCGGCTTGGGCCGGAAAATGCCCGCCCTTTCGGACGGCATGCTGCCTTATGGTGTTCGGACTTTCCTCTGCCGGAAAGGGTGCTTTCCCGCAGCGACCGCCTGCCACGAGCCAAGATCGCTCCAAATGCGTCGGGTGCAAACAAAATGCCACAAGTGCCACAAGCGGGAAAATGCCACAAATGGAAGACAGTGACGGGTACCGAGTGGCAGAATCCCGTCACCGGGAATCGTAATTATGCAATCGGTGGACGTTTTATCTGCGTTGTCTGCGCGTTCTGAGAATCCGCCGTGCCCGCGGTGTGAACTCCGTTGCTGTGCCGGGGGGCAGGCGCGGATGCCCAAACCGGTGTAAGACGCCGCTAATCGTTCCTCATTTGTGGCATTCGTGGCGTTTTTCCGCTTGTGGCATTTCAATGCGCCGTGGCCACCGTATGAGTGAAGGGCTCGGCGACCGCGTCGAGCTTACGCGCGAGCGTAAAATCCAGATCCGTCAATCCCTGGGCTGAGTGTGTGGTAAGTACCAGCCGGACTTTATTCCAACGAATATCGATATCCGGGTGGTGGTTCATCGACTCGGCTTCGGCCGCCACTTGGTTTACAAAGCTGATGGCGGTCATAAAATCCTTGCACTTGACCGTTCGCTCAATGGCATCGGCGGCCAGGCGCCAGTTTGGAACCTCGTCCAACAGCCGGGCCACAGTTTCTGCGTTCAGGAGGGTTGCCATGAAGCGTAAATTGGACACGGTAAAGGAGGGCTGCAAGCCTTTGAAGGTGGAACATGCGCTGGTTGTGACTTGAACGGAAGCCGGTTTCGTGTATGTAACCCCTCCCTTACGCTGCTAGCCGGCCGCCTACGAATTGAGACCGACATCCGCCATGGCCACTCCTGGAAAACTTTACAACAACATCATTGAGACGGTGGGCCGCACCCCGCTCGTCAGGTTAAATCGGGTTACGAACGGCCTGGAGGCCACCATCGCGTTGAAGTGCGAGTTTTTCAATCCGCTCGGAAGCGTGAAGGACCGGATCGGGATGGCCATGATTGAAGCCGCCGAGCGGGATGGGGTGATCAATGCCGGGACCACGATCGTGGAGCCCACGAGCGGAAACACCGGTATCGCACTCGCCTTCGTGTGCGCCGCCAAAGGCTACAAGCTGGTACTGACCATGCCGGAAACGATGAGCCTGGAGCGGCGAACGCTGTTGGCCATGCTCGGCGCCAAGCTTATCCTGACCCCGGGCGCCGAGGGCATGAAGGGTGCCATCGCACGGGCGGAGGACATCTTGCGTTCCACGCCGAACTCGTGGATGCCGCAGCAGTTCGACAATCCGGCCAACCCGGCCATTCATGCGCAAACCACGGCGGAAGAAATCTGGGCGGATACGGCCGGTGCGGCCGACATTCTTGTGGCCGCGGTGGGAACGGGCGGAACCATTACGGGCGTGTCCAGGGTGATCAAAGCGCGCAAGCCGGCCTTCCAGGCGATCGCCGTCGAACCCAGGGATTCGGCGGTAATCTGGCAGACCCTGCACCACGAACCCCTGAAGCCGGGCCCGCATAAGATCCAAGGAACCGGTGCCGGTTTTATCCCTGAAAACCTCGACCTCAAAGAGGTGGATGAGGTGATCACGGTGAGCAACGAAAGTGCTTTTGTCATGGCCCGGCGCCTGGCCAAGGAGGAAGGTATCCTCGCCGGCATCAGCTCCGGTGCAAACGTGCACGCAGCCATCGAGGTGGCGAAACGGCCGGAAAATCGCGGCAAACTGATCGTCACGGTGGCGTGTTCCACCGGTGAGCGTTACCTCAGCACGGCACTGGCTGACGAAGCGCGGGCAGAGGTAGGCGGTTAACCAGAAAGCGTGTCGTAACCCATGACCAGTCGCCCTGTCGTTGAACCTGCACCCTCACCGTTTGACCCCATCGTTTTCTGGTCGTTGCACCGGAAGAAGATCATTTACGCGTCTGTGGCGGTTGCATTGCTGCTGGTGATCTTTGGGATCGTTACAGGTTACCGGGCAGTCCAGACGCAAAAAGCCGAAGCGGCTTTCGCAGCGGCGGAGCGCAGCGGCGACTGGCAGTCTGTGATCAGCCATTTCCCTGGCTCGACGGCTGCCGGCAACGCGAACCTGCGGCTCGCCGCCAAGCTGGCGGCCGAGGGCAGATACGCCGAATCGGACGGCGCCTACCAGTCCTTCCTGCGCGATAACCATGACCATCCCCTGTCGGTAAACGGCTACATGGGGCTGGCGCAAAATGCCGAGAGCGAAAAAAACCCGGACCGGGCTCTCCAGGGTTATGCCCAAGTGGTCAAGCAATTTGGCACGTCTTACCTGGCGCCCCTGGCGCTTTTCCACCAAGCCCGCTTAACCCGGGACAAGGGCCAGTTGAAGGAAGCGCGCGAACTTTTTGAGAAGGTGGTTCAGAACTATCCGGGAAGTTTTGTCACTCCCCTGGCGAGCCAGGCAGCGAGCGAGCTGAACGAAAAGTTGAACCCGCAGCCGCCGGCCCCGACGCAAGGTGCGGCGGCATCTCCGGCCGCGGGCGCGTCCACGTCGCCGGCACCGGCTGCAAACGCCTCGCCCGCAGCCAGCCTGGCGCCGTAGACCGATCAGGGTTCTCGTGCTTGTGCCCGGCGCGCTTCGAACTCCATTCTGC
>JAFAUY010000411.1 GCA_019243005.1 Verrucomicrobiota bacterium
CCACCCCAACGCTCAGAAAAATGAATTTCGCCTTTGCGGCTTTGGCCAGCAGCCCCCACTTCAACAGCGTGTAAGGCTGTCCCATCACGCCCCCCCAATAGTCGTCGACCTGTCCACCCCCGGAGACGATCAGGAGCTCGAACTCCCGCAGCAGCTGATACATTTCCCGGACGTGGCGCACTTCCGTTCCCGGTATGACCACGGAAGTGAAAACCCCTTTAGTCACACACCAGACCGGCCGCAAAAGGGCGCGCAACGCCGAATCATTCCTCAACGTCCTGATCAGTTTCCTGACCAGAGCCGCCCGGGAGGTAGCCGCCGCCGGGTTGGCGGCGGAATCTCCGTTCCCGTGGCCATTCCCGTTCCCGTTGACCGGCGCCGGACGCAGCTGGTTGGAGTAGAAGTCGATGAAGACCCCCGTGATCGGAAGGGATCGGACCTGGTGAAGCGCCGACGTCTTCGGCGGGTCAAGGGTGAACATGCAGAGGTCGA
Source organism: Verrucomicrobiota bacterium (assembly GCA_019243005.1). Taxonomy (GTDB): domain Bacteria; phylum Verrucomicrobiota; class Verrucomicrobiia; order Chthoniobacterales; family JAFAMB01; genus JAFBAP01. The sequence goes on from JAFAUY010000411.1 coordinate 493, forward strand.
AATCCGGCAGGCGCGCCCGCAGATTTTCGATCACCGCACCCTGGATGGCGGCATCCCCGAGGTTATCGCCGGTGTAGGGGGTGATCAGCCCGATTTTCTTACGAGGCATAGGCTTCCTCATACCCGCAGGCGCACTTCACCTTCCGTGCTCAGGCCCAGGCTGCGCCGCAGGCGCCGGATCGTCCGCTCGGCCGTCGCTTTCGGGTTGAAAATCATGTCCATCCAGGCAGCCACCGCCGGCCAGATCAGATCGGTGCGCCGCAGGTCGGACCCCGAAGCGCGAAAAATCTTCTGGTGGAATTCCCAATACCGTCGCGATCTCCCTGCCATCAGCGCGTTTCCCAGGCGACGGAAATAGGCCGACTTCCACGCGCGCATGGCCTTGCGCAGCTCGTCCGGCGTCAGGACCTCAGGGCCATACTCACGCACCAGGGCATATCGGTAGGCAGGGATGAAGTCGAATTCTTCGAAGCTGTTAGAAATGCCGTCATTATCATTTCTGACGAACGAAAGCACCTGGTGCACAAAGCCATACTTCCAGCGCCTGAACAGACGGAAGCAAAGGTCGGTGTCATCGTAGAAGAGACCCGGTCGAAAACAGGGCGTCGCTTCAGCCAACGCGCTCGCGCGATAAAGCATCGTGGTCGGGGTTCCCAGGTAATAGATGTCCGTCAACAGGTGGTCGCGCCGGACCTCATCTCCCGAGATGACCACCTTTTGATCGGCGACTCCCCAGCCCAGCAGCTCGCGCCCGAACAAATAGTACGAGCCGACCACCCCGATCTGAGGATCGCGGTTTGCCGCCTCCACCATGCGTGCGAAGCATTCCGGCCACAAACGGTTATCGGCCTCAACCAGTTTCACGAACTCCGCCCCTGGGGACGCAGAGGCGATCGCCCGGTTGTAGTTCCCCGGCTGGTCCAGAAACTCCGCGCAGTGCAGGACGCGGAACCGTGAATCCCGGCGCGCGAACTCGTCGGCGATTTCGCCGGTGGCATCTTTGCTGCAGTTGTTCACGATCACCACGTCCCAGTGCGGATAGGTTTGTGCGGCGATGCTCTCCAGGCACTCTTGAAGGTGCGCGGCCCCGTTGTAGACGGGTACGGCGACGCTGACGCGTCCGGGCAACGCCGCCTGTTCAGGTGAGAAGGTTTGACGAGACATCCTTCAGATTATCTTGATTCGATGCGTTTCGAACTGCCTAACGCACTTCGGCCAGCAGTTCGCTGCTGCCGAGCAATCGGGCAGCCTCGGCGACTTGGCTGAATTCCAGGCCGGAACGCCGGGCGATCTCGAGGAGGTCATACTCACCATCCGAAAGGTTCAAAACCCAGAGCATGGCCATTTCCCTGACCGCGGCGTCCTTAATCCCGCCCATTTGCCGGTATAACCCCCGCCGGCCCAGTTGCGGTTCGCATTTAGGATTCAGGTTCATAAAACGGCCATTTTCATCTAAGACGTGGATGACCCTCAATAATTGCATGAGCGATTGGCCGAGGGATAAAGGAGTAATAAGCGCGAGATCATCGGCCGAGGTGTGGTATTCCGGATAACGGCCGTTTGGGGTGCGCATAAAGCATCCCACGGGCAAATTTATTCCTGGCGAACAGTATTGGCGCTCGTCATAGCCGTACGGGGTAAAGTCCACGACCTGAAATTCGTGTCCGCTGTGCCGGAGCACATGTTCTGCCGCGCGATCCACCTCCGCGCTTCCGCGGCGGCTTCGCTTATAGGTGAAGGGCCCCGGGTCTCCGAGGCACGAGAGCACCAGACCGTGTTTGATTTGCGGCAGGACGGGTTCGTTTCGGGCCAGCCACGCGATCGAACCGATGGTGCCGGGAATCCAGAGAAAACGATAAGAGTAACGCAACGAGAGGCCCCTCAAGAGGGACGCGAGCCGCGCTGCGATCGCCATCCCGGACAGGTTGTCATTACAGAGTGACGGGTGGCAGGAGTGACAGGAGATAAGCACCTCATCGGTGGTAGCGCCGGGAACCAGGTACTCGCCGTAGGTCAGGAAACCGGGCTCGAGGGTGGAGTCGATGCAGACCTCGTATTCTCCATCCTCCATGCGTTCGAGCTGGCGTTGGCTAAGGCAGAAACCCCACGTTTCGCGGTAGTAGGACGTGCGGTACGGAATCCAGTCGGGCGTTTCCGGCAGGGTATACAGGTGCGGCTTCAACTCCGCGAGCGACATGGTCCGGCGGACCGGGACGCTGTAGTTCAACACGTGGAGGTTACAGCGCTGGAAATCGACGACGCGCTCGCCGGCGGCATTTTTGATGTAGGCATCCCGAATGTTCCATTCCTTCGGAACGGTCCAATCGAACACCGCCGTGCCGCTGGCGACTTCGTGCAGTTCCAAGGGAACGGTGCCTTGGAGCAGCCGCAGGCTCTGCCTGAGGCCCTCGCCGGTAATACTGCGGCAAATCGGATACAGGGCCTCGATGAGGGCGTACGATTTCCGGCCTTCCTCACCGGCGTCAGCCGTGCGAAGCAGGTCCCCTAACGGGCGTGCGAGGGGCACGGCCGGGGCATGGTCGTCAGCCGGTTTCCGGGACCCCGCAGGAGCGACCCGATCGGGAAGGTCTCTACGGCCTCCCTTGGGATGGTCGGAGGACTTCATTGGAGCAACGCCCACTGCTGATCTTTCTCGGAAATGGACGTAACCGGCAGGGGCCATCTGATTCCGAGTTTAGGGTCATCGAAGCGGAGGCCCCTGGCCAGCTTGGGTGCGTAGAAATCGCCCATTTGGTAGAAGACTTCGGCGCCGTCCTCCAGGGTCTGAAATCCGTGGGCGAACATTTCGGGAATGTACAATGCGCGCCGGTTTCGTGCGGTTAGCTCCACCCCGCAATGTTGAAGGTACGTCGGCGAGTCCGGGCGCAGATCAACGATCACGTCCCAGATCGAACCGGCGGTGCAACGCACCAGCTTGACCTCGCACGAGGGCGAAACCTGGTAGTGCAGGCCGCGAACCGTTCCCCGGTGCGCGTTCCATGAAGTATTACACTGCACGAACCGGTCCGCCAGGCTGTGGTCACGAAACTCGTGGGCGCAGAACGTGCGCGCAAAGAGTCCCCGGCCGTCCTGGTGAGCTTCCGGCTCAATCACAAAGGCTCCCTTCAGGATCGTCTCGGAGAAGTGCATGATTATTTTTTGTGCAAAAGGAAGTTTATTTTGCGGATGCCGCCAGTTGCCGGCCACCGGAAACATTGGCATCGAATCGTAAACAATGTTCCGCCGCCTCCCAGACGCGCGGCCGGATGGCGTCCCAAGTCCATTTGTCCAGGAATGCCTGCCATGCGCGCGCGGCCATCGCGGTCGCGGCCGACGGGTCCCCGATCAACTCGACGCACGCGGCGGAGAACGCCTCCGGGCTGTCGGCCAGACGCAGTTCGCGGCCATCGGCAACCTCGTAGCCGAAGGCGCCGAGGCGCGTTGAAACCAGAGGGCACTTCCGGCTGAACGCTTCGGCGACCTTGACGCGCGTACCTGCACCGAGCCGGACGGGAACGATCATGGCCGACCAGGTTGCGATCTCTGCAGCGGGATCCGCCATCCACCCGAGGCCATCGACCCCGGCGACGGCCGGCTTCAGCGGGCCGTCGCTGCCTTTGCCCACTAACCGCAGGCGAACGCCAGGTACCGCGCGCTGGATCCCGGGCCAGCATTCGCGTAGAAACCAGCGTATTCCCTCCAGGTTCGGCTCGTAGCTGAACAGCCCGATGAAGCCGAGGCGCGGCGGGTTCGCGGGCTGGCGTCGCGGTTCCGTCGACGGCCGCTCAAACCCGTTCGGGATGACGTGGATGCGGCTGCCTCCGCCGAGATACCGGCCATCGGCGTCGCTACACACCCCGAGCACCGTAAACCGCTCCGACAGCAGCTTCTCGCGCCGCCTCAGCGAAAGCGCCCGGATGCCGGCTTTGAGGCGATCGACGGGCCGATCCCCGTTCTGCCACACCGCCAGATCGTAAGTGCTGGGAACATCGTCAATGTCCAGGACGGAGCGCGGCCACTGCCAGAGGCCGAACATGTTCGCCACGCGCAAACCGTTGATCCAGATCACATCGAATTGGTCCAGGCTTTCGCAAAGCCGGATTCTATCACGCTCCTCGGCGACGCATGCATACAGGTTCAGCGATCGCGGGTCCAGCCACCATCGCAAACGATCCCGCAACCCGCCCTGCGGCGCTTCCTTGATCCCGACGTGGCAGTAGACTCGAAACTGGCGAGCCGTCTTTTCGATCGCCTCGGCGTCACCGGTTTCGGAGGCGATGGCGAGGTTTACCTCGCCAATATCCTGAAGGGCGCGCGCCACGTGCAGTACGCGAAGCTGCTTACC
>JAFAUY010000061.1 GCA_019243005.1 Verrucomicrobiota bacterium
ACAATTCGTTCGGGTTCGGCGGCCATAACGCGACGCTCTGCTTCAAGGCGGTATGAAGGAACGGTAACGGGTAACGCGTAGCGGGCAGCGGGCAGGTCCGGAGTTCGGCCACGCGGCGGCCACCGCGACAGAGTTCACACGGCGAACACGGCGGGCCACGGCGACCGCGGCGGGAAGAAAAGATCCAAACCCATACTCGGCACCCGGTCATCCGCTAGTTTATAGACCTCTGTTCTGCGAATGATTCTGTCCTCTTCCCGCCGCGGTCGCTGTGGCCGCCAAATCCGCTGTGCCCGCCGTGTGGCCTAATCGTCCGGTCCTGCTGCTGGTTCTCAGCGCGCTCCTCTGGTCTCTGGGCGGGGTCCTGATCAAGTCGATTGAGTGGAATCCGCTGGCCATCGCCGGCAGCCGCAGCCTGATCGCGGTTCTGCTGCTCACCGCCATGTTTCCGGGCGCCTGGTGCCGGTTCTCACCCGGAATCGGGGCCAGTGCGGCAGCTTACGCCGGGACGGTGACTTCGTTTGTGCTCGCCACCAAGCTTACCAGTGCGGCCAACGCCATTTTCCTTCAGTACACCGCGCCGGTCTACATTGCCTTGCTAAGCCCGATTCTGCTGCAGGAGCGCACCCGTGGCTCAGACTGGTTTTTCGTGGGTTGGGCGCTTCTTGGCGTGGGCACGTTCTTTTTGGACCGGTTCAGCCCGGGTGGTCTTTGGGGCATGGGCTTTGCCCTTTTGAGCGGATTATTCTTCGGCTCGTTCATCATCTCGCTGCGTTCCCAACGGGAGAGTTCCCCCGAGAGCGCAATCCTTTACGGCAACCTGCTTACGGTCCTGTTGGGCCTGCCTTTCATGTGGCCTCCCTCACACCTCGCGACCAACTGGCCCTGGCTGGTCGCTCTGGGCGTCTTCCAACTCACGCTGCCCTACGTGCTTTACGCCAACGCCATCCGTCACGTGCGGGCGTTGGACGCCGCGCTGATCACGTTTATCGAACCCGTCCTCAACCCGCTCTGGGTGACGCTGATCAACCACGAAGCGCCCACCAGTTGGGGTCTGCTCGGGGGCGCCCTGGTGCTAAGCGCGACGGCAACCCGGTCGATACTGCTGGCGAGAGGAAATTAATGGTTATCCCGTGGAACCGCCGCCCCACTTTTGCCGACCAGAAAATCGAGATCCATCCCCTGATCGGCCTGCAAAACGTGGTCGTGAAAAAGCCGGTACCAGCCGCGGGCGGGCGGTTCCGGTACTTTCCACAATGCCTTTCTCCGGGCCAGTTCCTCATCGGAAACGTCCAGGTGCAACCTGCGCTTCGGCACGTCGAGTTCTATGATGTCGCCCGTCTGCACGAACGCCAGCGGTCCGCCGACGGCCGCTTCCGGGGCCACGTGCAGAACCACGGTCCCGTAGGCGGTCCCGCTCATCCGCCCGTCAGAGATGCGCACCATGTCGGTGATCCCCTTGCGCAGGACCTTGGCCGGCAACGGCAGATTGCCGACCTCGGCAAAGCCCGGGTAGCCCTTCGGCCCCGCGCCTTTCAAGACCATGATGCAGGTCTCATCGATCTCGAGATTTTCGTCGTCAATCTTTTCGTGCAGTTCCTCCACCGTTTCGAACACGACCGCGCGGCCGCGATGCTTGAGTAAGGCCGTTGTTGCCGCCGAAGGTTTAATGATGGCGCCGTTCGGGGCAAGGTTCCCGCGCAGGACCGCGATGCCGGCCCGCGGTTTGAAGGGCGCCTCGCAGGAATGGATGACCTTGCGGTTATAGCATTCCGCCTCCTCCACGTTTTCCCAGATCGTTTTGCCATTGACCGTCACGGCCCCTTTGTGCAGCAGACCGGCTTCACCGAGTTCGCGCAAAATGACCGGCAGGCCGCCGGCGTAATAAAAGTCTTCCATCAAAAACTCCCCGGACGGCTGCAGGTTGAGCAGGCACGGTACGTCGGACCCGAGTTCAAAATCCGCGAGCTTAAGCTCAACCCCAACGCGCCCGGCCAAAGCGATCAGGTGGTTAACGGCGTTGGTAGAACCACCGATAGCCGCGTTGGCCCGAATGGCGTTTTCAAAGGCTTGCCGGGTCAGAATCTTGTCCGTCGTCAGATCCTCGCGCACCATTTCGACGATGCGCCGGCCGGCCAGATGGGCCAGCACCTGGCGCCGGGCGTCTACCGCCGGGATGGCCGCGTTCTGCGGCAAGCCCATCCCGAGCGCTTCGACCATGCAGGCCATGGTTGAAGCCGTTCCCATGGTCATGCAGTGGCCCCGGGAGCGGTTCATGCACGACTCCGCTTCAATGAAGTCGGCCATCCCGATATTTCCCGCCCGCAGCGCCTCCGACATTTGCCATAAGCCGGTTCCGGAGCCGATGCGTTGGCCGCGATAACACCCGTTGAGCATCGGGCCGCCCGAAACCACCAGCGCCGGCACGTTGCAACTGGCCGCCCCCATCATCAGTGCGGGCGTGGTCTTATCGCACCCGCAGAGCAATACCACCCCATCGATGGGATTTCCACGAATGGATTCTTCGACGTCCATGGAAGCCAGATTCCGGAACATCATGGCCGTGGGTCGCAGGTTGGTTTCACCCAGCGACATGACCGGGAACTCCAGCGGGAAGCCGGCCGCTTCGTACACGCCTCTCTTGACGTACTCGGCCAGTTCCCGGAAATGAGCGTTGCACGGGGTCAGTTCAGACCAGGTATTGCAAATGCCGATCACGGGCCGCCCATCAAACAAATGATGAGCCAATCCCTGGTTTTTCATCCATGAGCGGTAAATGAAGCCCATCTTGTCCATTCTCCCGAACCAACCCTGGCTCCGGAGCTGCGTCTTTGTGGGGGTGGTCATACGAATAGGGTTCGCACGGCGTTGGGCCGCTTTGACGGCGGCCGGCGCACGTCACACGTTTGGGCAAACGCCATCCCGATGCAACGCCGCACCAGCATTTCCTTCGTTCAGCGTTCGACTTCAAAGATGCCGAAAGAAACCGGTCCCATCTCAAAGCGGCCCTCCCGGAAGGCTGCGTCTTGGACAAGTAATGGTTTAGCTTGGCCAACCTCCTCCAGCGCCGCGGCGCAGGGCCGCCCGGCAGGATTGATGCAAACCACGATGCGCTCTGAACCCGCTTGCCGAAGGTAAACAAATGGATAGCCATTTTTCTCCGCATACAAGGGTCGAAAATCCGCCGCGTTGGCCAGCGCAGCGCGTTCTCGACGCAACTTCAGCAAAGCACGGGTGAAGTTCAGCAATGATGCCGGATCGTTCTCTTCGGTGGCGACGTCCGGCCGTGATTCGGTCGGATCAAGGGGAAGGTAAAGCGTTTCAGCGGGCGCAGTCGAAAATCCGGCATTCTTCTCTTTGGACCACTGCATTGGGGTGCGGGACCCGCAGCGCCGGACCTCCCCGAAGTTCCCACGGAGGGTCCCGCCCTCTTTGTTCGGCACTTCCGGAAGAAATTTCATCCCGATTTCGTCGCCGTAATAAATAAACGGCACCCCCGGCATGGTCAGCAGCATCGCAAAGATGGTGCGGACGTCTTGTTCGTTCCGCCCCCAGGTCGGACGGGGCGTATCGTGATTGCCCGTCGGGATGGCGATGTAGCCGCGGTCTTTCGTTCTCGCGTAGTGCCGAAGGTATTCGTCGAGGAAAGCCCTGATGTCGCCACCGCCGGCTCGCTCGAAGAAGGCGTGAGGTTCGCGGGCATCGCCGTCAAGGCGCGCCTCCGAACCGAGGAGGATTTGATAAGGTTCGCGGAACTGCAGAAGCGAATCGATGTGGAAGCCGGCCGGAATGGCTACCGCGGGGTCGCTCCATTCGGAGATGAAGACCGCATCCGGGTAATGTTGATCCAACCAGGCGCGATAATAATGCCAGAGCGCGCTGATCGTTTCGTGGTCAGGATCGTTGCGGATCAGCGAAGCGGCCATGTCGACTCGGAAACCGTCAGCGCCCAAATCTAACCAGAACTTCATCACGTTCCTGAGTTCCTCACGCACCGCAACGCACGCGGGATCCGTCACCGGCCGTTGCCATGGTTTTTTCGGATCGGGCCGAGCGTAACCGTAATTAAGCGCCGGTTGAAAAGGAAAGAAATTGGGCAAGTAACGTTCCCTCCGATGCTGCTCGCCCGGGAACAGCTGTGAGCCCGGGACCTTCTCTTCAGGCGGGGTCCAGATATACCAATTCGAGTAGGGATTGATTTGCTCGAGTGCAGACTGCTGGAACCACTTGTTCTCGACGGAGGTATGGCCCGCCACAAGATCCAGGCATACGTGCAGGCCGCGTTTGTGTGCCTGAGCGCAAAGGTTTTTTAAATCGTCATTGGTGCCGTAGCGCGCGGCGACCTGATAAAAGTCGGCTACATCATAGCCCGCGTCGCCAAAGGGCGATTCATAGATCGGGTTGATCCAAATGGCGTTGCAGCCGATCGACCGGATGTAGTCAAGTTTGGCGGTGATCCCGGGTAAGTCGCCCACCCCGTCGCCGTTCGAGTCGAAATAGCTTTGGGGATAGACCTGGTAAAACACGGCCGTCTGGAGCCATTTCGGTCCCGGAGGAACTTCGGCGTGAAGCGGCGCAGCCGCGTCAATCGCGAAATAAAAAATGGTGGAAAGGACCCGGCGGCCGATCATAGATTTGTGCATTCTCGCTTCCAGGCTCATTCAGGCTCGGCTCGAACCCGAAGCTCAGAAACCGTTCAAACCGGTGTGGGGATTTGGTTCGAATCGTTTGCGGTGGTCGTTCAGCCCACGTTGCCTGGCTTCGATTAATCTCTGTTCGTAAGCCTTGGTCTCGACGCGCAGGCGCCAAATACCACCCGATTTGTGACAAGCGGCATTTACGTCCTTCCCAATCCAGAAGTACGGCACCTTTTCTTTCATTGGGCGACCACCGTTATTAGCCTTAAGCAAGGTATCGATTTCCTCCGGAGTCAGTTTCTCGCCCGACTCTTTGCCATACCGGATACGGTCAATTTTTCCCTCATGGAAGTGCACCTCGATGTCAAATCCGTTCTTCTTAAACGAATAAAGTTCTTCACCTCCGATCGTGGCGTGATGAATGACTTTACCATACCGCTTGGCCGCTTCATCCATCGTTTCGCCGATGCGAGCGAAAGAAGCAACGCTCAGGCCGAGAAGAAGAAC
>JAFAUY010000145.1 GCA_019243005.1 Verrucomicrobiota bacterium
AACGGCGGCGGTGAGCCGAAAGGAGACTTGGCGACGGCCATCAATTCCACTTTCGGCGGCTTCGAACAGTTCAAAGAAAAGGTGAATGCTGCCGGGGCCGCCCGGTTTGGAAGCGGTTGGGCATGGCTGGTCGTGAACAAGGAAGGCAAACTCGAGGTGATATCAACGGCCAATCAGGACAACCCGCTCATGGAGGGCCTTAAACCTGTAATTGGCGTGGATGTCTGGGAACACGCCTATTACTTGAAATACCAAAATCGCCGCCCCGAATACCTGAAAGCTTGGTGGAACGTGGTGAATTGGGACGAGGCCGAAAAGAATTACCGGGCGGCCCTCCGGGCCTGAGGGGAGGCCGGCCGCCCCAGGCACGCCGGCGCCGGTGCGACGCCGCGGTTCGTGGTTGCAATAGCACGCCGGCGCTGGATTGATTGACTCTTGCTGGGCACGCGCCGGCGTGCCCGGCCTGTGTATGGCTTTCCTTAACGACCATTACTTGAAACTAAAAGCCGGCTATCTTTTCCCTGAAATCGCACGCCGGGTAAATACCTTCTTGGAGCGACATCCGGAAGCGGGCCGGCGTCTGATCCGTTGCGGGATCGGCGACGTGACCGAGCCGTTACCGGAAGCGGTCCGTGCCGCCATGCACCGAGCGGTGGATGAACTCGGCCGGCGCGAAACGTTTCGGGGATATGGCCCCGAGCAGGGTTATGAATTCCTCCGGCATGCCATCGCCGAGAACGATTATCGACGGCACGGCCTCGACATCGCGGATGACGAAATTTTTGTTTCTGACGGCTCCAAGTGCGACTGCGGGAACATTCTCGACATTTTGGGCCACCGAAACCGCATCGCGGTGATGGATCCGGTATATCCGGTTTACGTGGACACCAACGTCATGGCCGGCCATACCGGTGAAGCGCAAAAGGATGGGTCTTACGAAGGTTTGATCTATCTGCCGTGTAACGAGACCAACCATTTCGTGCCGAAGCTGCCGTCGCAACCGGTTGACGTGATCTACCTGTGCTACCCCAATAACCCGACCGGGGCGGTGGCGACACGCGAAGAACTCCAGGCGTGGGTGGATTTTGCCCGCCGGCACGAGGCGTTGATCCTTTTTGACGCTGCCTACGAGGCGTACATTACCGACCCGGCCGTTCCCCACTCGATCTACGAGCTGCCTGGTGCCGCCGAATGCGCGATCGAGTTTCGAAGTTTTTCCAAGAACGGCGGCTTTACCGGCGTGAGGTGCGCCTTCACCGTTCTGCCCAAGCGGGTGAAAGCGCGGTCTGAGTCCGGTGATTTTTTGCCTTTGCATCCGCTTTGGAATCGGCGTTTCAGTACGAAATTCAACGGGGTGAGTTACCCTGTTCAGCGGGCTGCCGAAGCCGTCTATTCTGAGCAGGGACAGAAGGAGGTCGCCGCTCTGGTCCGGCATTACCTGGGCAACGCTGCGATCCTGGCCGATGCGCTCCGGCAAACGGGCCTGGGCGTCTTCGGCGGCACGAACGCGCCTTACATTTGGGTTAAAGCCCCCGGAAGCCGGACGAGCTGGGACATTTTTGACAAGGTCCTTCACGAACTCCAGGTCGTCATCACCCCGGGATCCGGTTTCGGTGCAGAGGGCGAGGGATACTTTCGGGTCTCCGCCTTCAACAGCCGCGAGAACGCCGAAGAAGTTGCGCGCCGCTTCAGCAGCCTTCTGTGGTGATAAATGCCACAAGCGGAAAAATGCCACGAATGCCACAAATGAAGAGGCATTGACGGGATTTCCTCTTGTGGCATTTCAGCCGTTACCGGTGAACTGGTCGAACAGCAATTTTGCATTTAACAGGATGATGGCGCCGGCCGTTAACCACGCCAACGCCTTGATCACGCCTTGATTGGCGAAACTTCCCATTTTGTTGCGGCTGTTGGTCATCAGCAATAAAGGCACGACCGCGAAACTGAGCTGCAGGCTTAAGACGACCTGGCTCCAGATCAGGAGTTGGGTGGTTTCGCGTTCGCCGTAGATGCCGATGATAATCACTGCCGGAAGGATCGCGGCCAGGCGCGTACAGAGACGGCGCAGCCATGGCCGCATACGAAACCGCATAAAACCTTCCATCACGACCTGGCCGGCCAGGGTACCGGTCAGGGTCGAATTCAGGCCGGACAGCAGCAAGGCGAACGCAAACACGAAACTGGCCGCCCCTGTTCCCAGCAACGGGCTGAGCAGACGGTAAGCGTCCTGGATTTCCGCGACGTCCCGATGCCCGCTTTCGTGAAAGACCGCGGCGGACACGATGAGAATGGCCGCGTTCACCAACAGTGCGAACAGCAACGCCGATGCCGAATCATAAGAAGCGAAGCGGATGGCCTCGCGTTTAGCCGGTTCGGTCTGGTCGAACGCGCGGGTTTGGACGATCGCGGAATGCAGGTAAAGGTTGTGCGGCATGACGGTGGCGCCCAGGATACCGATGGAGACGAAAAGGGCTTTCGGATCGGACACCAGCATGGGGCTGGGCCGAAAACCTGACGCCACTCCCAGCCAGTGGGGCTGCGCCCAGATCAACTCGATCGCGAAACCCCCGGCGATCAGGGCGATGAGGCCGACGACCACGGCCTCAACGTACCGGAACCCTTTGCCCTGCAGTAACAACACGACCAGCGCGTCCAATCCGGTAAGCACGCATCCGACGATGAGCGGCAGCTTAAAAAGCAATTGCAAGGCGATGGCGGCTCCGAGCACCTCAGCCAGATCACAAGCCGCGATGGCCACCTCCGCAAGGATCCAGAACGTTATGCTGAGCCATCGCGGATAGTCCGTCCGGCAAGCCTGCGCGAGGTCCTGGCCGGTAACGATGCCCAGCTTGATGCAGAGGTACTGGAGCAGGATCGCCATCACGCTGGCGAGCAGGACGACAAACAAAAGCGTGTAGCCGAACTGGGCCCCTGCGGCGAGGTCGGTCGCCCAGTTGCCCGGGTCCATATAGCCGACCGCGATCAGGAAACCCGGCCCGAGAAACATCCAGAGCCGGGTCCAGAAGGAGGCTGCGGCCGGAATCCGGATGGAACGGTGCACCTCGGGCAACGAGACTTTGGGAGGCGCATCCCTATCCGTCGGGCGGGTGCTGTATGCTGGCGATTGGCTCACGCGGATTCCGGCCGGGGAAACCGCGGGACTGGTTCAGAACCCGCGATTGTCCTGGCAAACTCCATCGCAACGTAGATCGATAAGAGTTAACGTCAACTAAGTTTGCTTCGCCACGCTAAATATCATGGCCCGCACGGGGGCGTCCGGCCTTTGCACATCGTTTTCCAGCGGGTTTCGCGTTCTGAAGGGACGGCTGAGTTGAGCCGGGGATTTCAACGCTTGCTGCGAGTTACGGCCATGGCGACCGTTCGGCGCCTCTTTGCCTCCCGGGACGAAGACCGGCACATGCCACCCAAGTCCGGGTCACGCCAAGGGGCAAGCCCTGGGCCTGTCTACCGCCCCCTCAGGGATCGGGTCAACTCAGGTCGTAGGTCGGCTCGACCGGCTTCAGCGCCCGGGGTCGCTCGCAACGGGACTGGATGGCCTTTTCACCCCCGCCGATCGCCACGCCGGCGATGGCTTCCATCACCTCCAGCACGTGGTAAGCCATGTCGGCCGATGCCCGGTGGGGCACGCCCGCACGAATTGCCTCGACCATCTCGGCAAGGCCCAGGCCGCGCCAATCACGATCTCCAAAACCGTGAGAGTGCGCAACGTCACTCCAGGGACCGCCGGCTCGCGCCAGCCGGACGTTTCCTGAAAACCGGTTCGGATCCGGTACGACCAGCGTTCCTTCCGTACCATACAGTTCGATATGCGAATGGGTATGGAGCGGAACGTCGAAACTGATTCCCAGGTGAACGGTTGAGCCCGATTCGAAAAGCAGCAGAGCCGCGATGTAGGTCGGCACCTCCACGGGAAAGGTTTCACCTTTGCGGGGCCCGGCCCCGAAGACTCTCTCTTGGTGCGTGATCTGGCCGGAAGCAAAGATGCGCCGGATGGGTCCCAGCAAGCTTACCAGGGTGGTAAGATAATACGGTCCCATGTCGAACAGAGGACCTGCGCCGCGCTGATAGAAAAAAGCCGGGTTGGGGTGCCAGCTTTCGGGCCCCCCGTAAAACATGAACGCCGTGCCGCCGATCTGACGCCCGATCAGGCCGTCATCGACCGCCTTGCGGGCGGTCTGAATTCCACCGCCCAGGACGGTGTCGGGCGCGCAACCGATCCGAAGCGAACGTTCCCGCGCCACGGCGAGCAAAGGCTCAGCTTCGCCGGTCGAGAGCGCCAACGGCTTTTCCGTGTAAACGTGCTTCCCCGCTTCCAACGCGCGGCGGATCATCGGGGCATGGTTTTGCGGCGGCGTCAGGCTGAGGACAATTTCCACGGAAGGATCGGTAAACACCTCGTCAACCGAAACGGCCCGAACGCCGTATTCCTTTTCGCGTTTTTTGGCAGCTTCAGGGACAACGTCCGCACAAGTCACGATTTCGAGCTGGGGGAAGCGGTTACTCGCTCGCAGGTAAGCGGGCGAAATGTTGCCGCACCCGATCAAGCCGATTCGAGCAGGAATAGAGACACGCATAAGAGGCAAGGAGTGAGAGGATGCGTGCGATGCCCGGGCTAGTCAAATCTCTCCAAAACGCAGCGGAACTCTCCGGCGACGCCGGAGAGTTCCGTTGCTATAGCCTGCATCGCCCGCCGATCTCTAAGGATCGGCGGGCGATGCAGGCTAGCTCAAGAGTTCGGCGTAATGGCGCCGGGCGACATCCTCGCATCGCTTGAGGATTTCGGAAGCCGAGTTCAGCGACCGGATGTCTTCGACCAGCCGCAGACACTCCTTCGTACTGAGCGTTTGCACCGCCTTTTTCACGCGCGGCACCAGGCCGGGGCTGGCGCTCAACTCGTCGACGCCGAGCCCGACCAAGAGCGGCGTCAGCGAGATTTCACCGGCCATTTCGCCGCAGACGCCGACCCAGATCCCGTTGCTGTGCGCCGCCTGGACGGTAAGCTCGATCAGGCGCACGATGGCCGGGTGGGTCGGTTCGTAGAGGTGCGCGATCCGTTCGTTGACCCGGTCGACGGCGATGGTGTACTGGATGAGGTCGTTGGTGCCGATGCTGAAAAATTCGACCTCTTTGGCGAGGGCATCGGCAGCCAGGGCCGCGCTGGGGACCTCGATCATGATGCCGACCTCGAGGTTTTCATCAAACGTCACCCCTTCGGCGCGCAGTTCCTGGCGGCAGGCATCCAAAACCTCGTTGGCCTGACGAAGTTCGGGCAGCCCGGAAATCATTGGATACATCATCCGGACGTTGCCCACCGCGCTCGCCCGGAGAATCGCCCGGAGCTGGGCCTTGAAGATGTCGGGCCGATCGAGACAGAAGCGGATCGCCCGGCAACCTAGAAACGGGTTGATCTCAGCCGGCAGGTGCGCATGACTGAGGAACTTGTCTCCGCCCAGGTCAAGGGTGCGAATAATAACGCTTTGCGGGTAAATCGCCTCGGCCACCTGCCGGTAGACGCGGTACTGCTCCTGTTCGTCCGGCAACTCGTTCTTGTTCAGGAAAAAGAATTCGGTGCGGTAAAGACCGATCCCTTCGGCGCCGGCGCCCTTTACCAATTCCACGTCTTCGGGCAGCTCAATGTTGGCCGAAAGAATGACGTGCCGTCCGTCGGCCGTGGTGCTCTCGGTGTCGCGGAGCCCGGTCAGGACTTCCTCGACCTGCTCCAACCGCACCTCCACCTCGCCGTACTCCCACAAGGTTTGATCGGTCGGGTTCACGAACAGGTAGCCGTTCGTGCCGTCAAGCAGCACGTGGTCTCCCGGTTTCAGGCGAGTCGAAGCGTCCTTAAGGCCCACGACCGCCGGAATGTTCAGGGACCGCGCCATGATGGCGGTGTGGGACGTCCGGCTGCCGATGTCCGTCGCGAACCCGAGCACCATCTGGCGGTTCAGCATGGCCGTGTCGGACGGCGTAAGGTTATGGGCCACGACCACCTGAGGCGAATCGAGGTGAGTGAGCGACTGGCCGGTCTGCCCGAGAAGGTTACGGATGACGCGGCGGGTAACGTCGTGAATATCAAAGGCCCGTTCGCGCAGGTAGGGGTCATCGATCTGGCTCAGGGTATGGGCATACCGGTTCGCCACCTGCGCGAAGATGAATTCGATGTTGAACTTATCGCGTTCAAGCGTGCGCAACACCTCGTCGATCAGCGTCCGGTCTTCGACGACCAGCAAGTGCGCATCAAAGATGCTCGCGTCCTTGGCCCCGATCGCCTCGGCGATCCGCTGCTGCATCTCCAGGATCTGCGCACGGGTGGCGATCAGCGCCGTTTCAAACCGGCCGATCTCGCCCGGAATTTCGAAATCGTCGATGCGACGTTTTGGCGGCTCTTCATCGTCCGGATGGTGAATGAACACCATACCGCGGGCGATTCCTGGGGCGACCCCCACTCCCTCAAGTCTGATTTCCTGGCCGCTCATTGCGGATGGCAGGCTAATGTAATCCGTTTAAGTTTCGACAAAAAAAGATTTAAACCCGATCCCGTTGCCGGTCACCGCCCAAATTTTCGGAAGAGCGGTTTTCGTCGTTTCCTGGTTGCCCCGGCAA
>JAFAUY010000025.1 GCA_019243005.1 Verrucomicrobiota bacterium
CGCAGGACCAGGATCAGCTGATCCTGGATGCGCCGGAGCACCCGGACTGGCTGTTCGAGGCGACGACCACCGAAGATGGCCGTTACCTCATCGTTCAGGTCCAACACGGGTCCGACAACTACAATTTACTCTACGTCAAAGACCTGGGAGACCCGCTGCGCCCTGACCTCGACCGGCCGTTCCAACGGGTAATTGATCGATTTACGGCCGAGTACCGCCCGCTCGGGGTGGTGAATCAACGGCTCCTGCTGCTCACCAACCAGGATGCGCCCAGGTCCAAAATCGTCTCCGTCGCCCTGGGGGAGACCGCATCGGGCACAGACGCGGGCGCCGGGGCGACGGGCGTCATGACGGACCTGGTGCCGGAAACGGGCGACAGACTGGAGCGGGCGCTGCTGGCCGGTAACAGGCTCGTTTTGGTTTACCTGGTGGACGCCCAGCACCAGCTCCGGATCGTGGGGCTTGATGGCAAACCCGAAGGCGAGATTCCGCTGCCGTCCCTCGGTGCCGTACGGGAACTGGCCGGCAGTCCGGGCCGGACCGAATTGTTCTATTCATTTACCTCTTTCCTTTACCCGGCCACCGTCTATCGATACGACCTCGCCACGGGCGCAAATGAGGTTTTTCACCGGCCCGGGATCGATTTCGATCCGGCCGGGTTTGAAACCCGACAGATCTTTTACCGTTCGAAGGACGGTACCCGGGTGCCGATGTTCATCGTCCACCCCAAGGGCATAAAACTTGACGGCAAAAATCCCGTTTACCTTACGGGCTACGGCGGGTTTAACGTTTCGCGGACGCCCGAATTTTCGCTGAGCTTGCTTGCGTGGGTGGAACGGGGCGGCGTCTTCGCCCAGCCCAACCTGCGAGGCGGCGGCGAGTACGGCAAGGAATGGCACCTGGCCGGGACCCGGGAGCGTAAGCAAAACGTCTTTGACGACTTTTATGCCGCTGCGGAAACCCTGATCACCGAGGGTTACACTCAGCCTGCGAGGCTGGCCATTGTCGGGGGGTCAAACGGCGGTTTGCTGGTCGGTGCCGCGGTGGTCCAACGCCCGGAATTGTTCGGTGCGGCCGTGGCGAAAGTGGGGGTGATGGACATGTTGCGGTACCAGAAATTCACCATCGGCTGGGCCTGGGAATCGGATTACGGCGTTTCGGATGATCCGGGGGCGTTCCGCTACCTGTTCAGGTATTCCCCTTTGCACAACCTCAAGCCCGGGGTGTGCTACCCATCGACCTTGATCGTGACGGCGGATCACGACGACCGGGTGGTGCCGGCTCATTCGTTCAAGTTCGCCGCGGCCTTGCAGGCCGCCCAGGGGTGCGCAAACCCGGTGCTGATCCGGGTTGAAACCAAAGCGGGTCACGGCGGCGGCAGACCCCTGGCGAAATTCATCGATGAAGAAAGCGACGTCCTGGCGTTCATGTGGTGCGCGGTAACGGGTGGAGGAATGCCACAAATGCCACAAGCGGAAAAATGCCACAAATGAAGAAGTGTGGCGTGTAAGAGGCGGCTGGGTTGGCCAAGGATCGCCTTGTTTTGCCAAGGCCGAGTTCCTTGCTATCATCAAAGGGTGGCAAAGGTTACCAGCAAGCTCCAGCTGACATTGCCCGAAGCCATCGCCCAGGCCCACGCCATCCGGCCCGGAACCGAGGTCCGGTTCGAGTCGGCCGTCGATTGCATCCGGCTTCTTGTCGCTAAGCCGCGGCCGCGCTTGTCGAAGGACGAAAAAGTGAGGCTTCTTCGAGAGGCAAGGGAACGGCAAAGGGCGCGTAACGCGCGGTTCAGTTACAGAAAGACTCCGCAGGATCGCGGCTGGCGCCGAGAGGACGCTTACTCGTAAAACCGCCGTATCTCCCAAAGCATGCGCCGGATGTGGGCGTGATGTTCGCGGGGTTTCAGGATCTGATAACAACGCCAGGGATCGCCCCAGCGCAGGATTTCGATGGTTACGTGCCGGACGCCCCAGCCGTTCATTTCGCCCGGTGACGGGCAGTAGAGATCGATGGTGTTGCGTCCCGAGAGCGCCCAGCCGTAATCATCCACTTCATAGACCTGGCCCGTCGCGAGAACCAGAAACCGGGTACCGGCCGGCCAGCGAGCCCAGTCGGCCGCGGCGCTACGGATCGCGCCGCTGGTCAGGACATTCCCAACGGCATTTTGGTTCGCGTAGCGCCGGTGATCGCTTTCGGTATGCGTGTAGGCCGTGGTCCGGACCCTCATGAACTGGCTGCGTTTCAGGGGCGGCTCGTAGGCCGGCAGGCGACGCGTGGTGGTGCAGCCGGCCAGAACCAGAAGCAGTAACGCCAAAGGTAAACCGAGCCGGGCCAGACGAGGCATCATGGGCGCGAATCATAATGATTCGGCCTCGCTTTGGGTAGAGTTTAGCGCCGGGACGGGAGTATTTGCGAAGCGCGGATTTGTGGTCTAAAACTTGGCCGTGCAGTGCAACCAGGGCATACGTCTCGTTTTATTGTTCGGGAACTTTTTCTTCCTTTTGCTGGCCGGTCCGAAGGGCGTGACGGCGCAGGGGGTTGACCGGCCGGCGCCGCGTGCGGAATTGCTGGCGACCCCGCCGGGGGCGGCCGCCCCTGCGGTTCAGGAGCCCGGGCCGCCCGCCGCGTCGCCCGTCCGGTTGCTGCCGTTCAATACGGTCGCGGTCGACCCGCCGGGAAGCCAAGGCTTCAGGCGTTACCCGGTGGATGGCCCGGACACCATGGCCGCTTCCGCGATGATGATCGACGCGCGTACGGGTCAGGTTCTCTACTTTAAAGATCCCGATGTAAGGCGGCCCGTGGCCAGCACGCAAAAGCTGCTGACGGCGTTGCTGGTGGCCGAGCACGGGGATCTGGACCGTTACGTGAGGGTGGCACCGGAGGATTGCCGGGTGGAGCCGACCAAACTGGGTTTTTTGCCGGGCGAGATTTATACCCGCCGCCAGTTGCTCGCCGCGATGTTGATCCACAGCTGCAACGATGCCGCCGTTTGCCTGGCGCGAAACGATGCGGGCAGCATCTCCCAGTTTGCCGACCGGATGAATGCCAAGGCCGCTTCCCTGGGTGCGACCGAAAGCCATTTTGTTAATCCCAACGGGTTGCCGGTCCCGGACCAGTTCTCGACTGCTCGCAACATGGCGCGGATCGCTTACACGGCCTATCGCAACCCGACTCTGCGCCAGTTTATGCGCATGCCCGGGTTTAGGTTCACCTACAGTTCGGGCCGCCAACGCTACTTTGATGCCACCAATAAGCTCTTGCGGCGTTCAACCATGTTCACCGGGATGAAAACCGGTTACACGGGCGTGAGCGGCCGCTGCCTCGTTTCCAGCGCGTCCAGCGGAGGCAAGGAGATCATCCTGGTGCAGTTGGGCGGAACGCACCAAATGCTGTTCGATGATGCCGAACGTCTGTTGATGTGGGGCCTCGACCAGCGTTCCAGCTTCTTCAACGTCGGCCCCTGAGCCGGGCCATTTTTGGGCCGGGACCGCCTCTCCAGGGTCCAGGGCAAAGGCGGTCAAACACAAACCGGAATCGGCCGGTCTTTAAGTTCGGATTCGATCGCCATAAATCCGCGCGGAGCGCCGTCCGGCCCCAGGATTGGGTTAATCGCGATCGCGACCCAATACGGATGACCGTCCTTATGATAATTGATCAGTTCCTCGCGACACGGCGTTCCGGACGCGACGGCCTGCCGCAGCCGGGCCACGCTCGCCGCATCGGTCAGTTTGCCTTGCAACACCGAGCCGGGTTTACGGCCGCGCAATTCGTCCAGGGTAAAGCCGCACATGAGGGTCAAGGCGGGATTTATCCACTGCACCAAGCCGGCGGCATCGGTAAAAAGGGCAGCTTCCAACGGGTCCTGGAGATAAGCGCTGACAAATTGTTCGATGTCGAGTTTCGCCTCGATCGATCGCAAAACCCGCGTCTTCAGCTCCGAGGGCGGGTTTTGCGGGGAAGGAAGTGACTCCAAAAAGACGGCGGTAGCTACTTCCTGCAGTTCCGTGGTGTGACCTAATAACGCCGGCTGCCGCTCCATCCAGGCTTCGTACTCAGCCCGTTCCTCTGCCGTCATGGCGCCTGTAACGTATAGACAAGCCTGCGTCGACAGTTCTTCCGAGATCGCGGCCGGCTTGTTTGCAGACACCTTGTCGTTATCCATCGTGTTCGGAGATTTCGGCGGGCGGCACCGGGGTTATCGCGGAACCGGCTTGGAAGCCAACTCCCTTTCAACCGAAATGAAGCCGCACGCCTTTCCTTCGGTATCCACGATCGGGCTGATGGTCAAGCGCACCCAGTAAGGATGCCCATTTTTATGGTAGTTGATCACTTCTTCGGTCCGCTTCTTTCCCAAATGGATCGCTTTGCGCAAACGCCGCAGCACACGGGGGCTGGTGCGCGGGCCATGCAGGAGTTGACCCGGTTTCTTACCTTTAAGTTCGTCCAACGAGTAGCCGCACATCTTCGAGAACGCGGCATTCGCCCAGGTGATGTGGCTGGTTGTGTCAGTAACGACGATGCAGTCATGCGGGCTCCTGACAAACTGGGCCATAAAACTTTCCAGGCCGCTGAGGACGTCAATCGATCGCAGCACCTGCGCTTTAACGACGGGGCTTGGTCCTGCCGCCTCGCCCGGTTCCGGAAGCAGGCTGGCAGCGGCCGTTTCCAGGCGGCGAACGGTTTGCTCCCGCAGACGCGCGTCACGTTCCATCTCGACTTCAACCTGAAAACGCTCGGATTCCGAGAGAACCCCCAGGGTGTAGCAGATAGCCTTGGCCTGAGTCAATTCGGCGTCCTGCGGACTTGCTGGTAAAGGCGTTAAAGGAGTTCGGTGAAACTTCACGGCTGGATTTGATTCGGCTCGGCGCCGGATTGCCGGAGCAAAAACGGGCCGCACCTATGCAGGGTATACGAAGCACCTGCCCGCCCCAGACGCGAAAAAAATGCCACAAATGCCACGACAGAAAATGCCACAAATGGGGAGGGCAGCGGCGGGCATCGAGTGCCGGGTGTCGAGTGGTGGAGAATCCGCAGAACACGCAGACAACGCAGAACAGAGAGAACTTCCACAGATTGACACAGATTCAGGCCACATGGTGGCCATGGCGTTTCTTTTACCCGACACTCGGCACTCGCCACTGCCCTCCCCACTTGTGGCATTCCATTTAGGGCCGGCCCACGAGCACGTGATCCATTCCGGCCGCTTCCGCCGCCTTGATCCCCGCCACGCTATCCTCGATCACCAGACAACTCTTGGGCTCGACCTGCATGCGCCGGGCCGCCTCCAGAAACATATCCGGGAACGGTTTCCCGCGTTCGACTTGTTCGCTGGTGAGGATGACGGGGAAAAAATCCTTGAATCCGATGGCCGCCAGCGTGCGCTCCACGACCGGCAAGGTGCCCCCCGAGGCAATCGCCACTTTGGCGCGCGCCACGACCCGGCGGGCGAACTCGGCAACTTCTTCGATGGTTTGCATCGTGGTGATCCCCTCGACGTAAAAGGCCTCTTTCTGGTCGGCAACCAGATCCGGGTCCATGCTGGTGCCGCAGCGTTCATTGAGGAGTTCGATGATCCGTGGCGTGGGCAAACCGCCCAGGCTATAGAATAGATCTTCCGACATCGTTGCACCGAAAGGCGTGATGGCTCGCAGCCAGGCCTGGTAATGCACGGGCATGGAGTGGGCCAGGGTTCCATCCAGGTCGAAAATGTAACCGGCGTATTCCTTGGTTGGGGCGTTGAAGATCGCCATGATGATGCCGAAGGTGGCATCACCGGCACACGGCGGCCACTGCGATTTGGCGGGCACGGCGACAGAGTTCACACGGCGAACATGGCGGGCCACGGCGACCACGGCGGATCCACAGATTAAAAAGATCATCCGCAGACCACGCAGAGAACGCAGAAAAGGCAGAAATCATCCACCGATTACGCAGATTACACAGATTTAAAAGGCGCTTCAGGACGGCGTCTGCCCCCCTTAATTGGTGGCATTTTACTCAGAGCTTGACACCGGCGTCCAGCGCTCAGGCCGCCGCTCCGAACCCTTTTCCCCGCCGTGGTTCGCCGCGTGAACTCTGTCGCCGTGCCCGCCAAATCGCAGCGGCCGCCGTGTGACCGTGTGACCTTTTTTTATTGATTTTGCGCTTGATCGCAGGATGGTTGCAGCCCTGCTTATGCGTCATACCATATCCGTCCTGGTCGAAAACCGCTTTGGGGTCTTAGCCCGAGTCGCGGGAATGTTCAGCGGACGCGGATTTAACATTGATAGTTTAAACGTCGCGCCGGCCGCCGATGCTTCTACCTCGCGTATGACGATCGTGGTACGCGGAGACGACACGGTGCTTGAGCAAGTGACCAAGCAACTCAACAAACTCGTCGACGTCATCGAGATCCAGGATTTCCGTGACGGTGAATACGTTGACCGTGAACTGGTGATGTTACGGGTTAACGCCGATTCAGGCACCCGGTCGGAGGTCATGCAGATTTGCGATATTTTCCGGGCGAAGATCGTCGATGTGCAACCTCGCGGGCTCGCCATCGAGGTCACGGGCAACGAAAGCAAGATCAGTAAGTTCCTGAAGCTGATGGAGAACTTCGGCATCAGCGATTTAACGCGGACCGGCAAAGTGGCCCTGGCTCGCGTCGAGTAAACGTAAAGCGAATCTTTCCCCCCTTTGATCCTTAACTGTTTTTATGGCAGCAAAAGTTTACACCGATAAAGACGCCGACCTGGCGCACCTGCAGAAAAAGCGTTGTGCGGTTCTCGGGTTCGGGTCACAAGGCCACGCCCACGCGCTTAATCTCAAGGATAGCGGCGTCGAGGTTCTCGTTGGGCTTTATCCCGAGAGCAAATCGATCCCGATCGCAAAAGACAGCGGGTTTGAGGTGCGGCCGGTCACCGAGGTTGTGGAGGCGGCCGACGTGATTCTGTTCGCCACGCCGGACCTCAAGATCCGGAGCATTTATGAAAAAGAGGTTGCGCCCAAGCTGGCGGACGGGAAGACGCTCCTGTTCAGCCACGGGTTTGCCGTTCACTTCAAGACGATCAGCGTACCGGCGGCCGTCGACGTGGCCATGGTTGCTCCGAAAGGTCCGGGCCACATCGTGCGCCGGCAGTACGTTGAGAACAAAGGGGTCCCGGCCCTGATCGCCGTTCATCAGAACCCGAGCAAACAGGCCAAGAAAACGGCGTTGGCCTGGGCCAAAGGCATCGGGGCGACCCGGGCGGGCGTGCTGGAAACCACGTTCAAAGAGGAAACGGAAACCGACCTCTTCGGGGAGCAAACGGTGCTGTGCGGCGGGCTGACCTCGCTGGTCAAGAATGGTTTCGAGGTGCTGGTCGAAGCCGGTTACCAGCCGGAGATGGCCTATTTCGAATGTCTCCACGAGCTGAAGCTGATCGTGGATCTGGTGTACGAGTCCGGCATTGCCGGGATGCGCTTCTCGATTTCAGAGACGGCCAAATGGGGCGACGTTTCGGTCGGCCCGAAAATCGTGGACGCGTCGGTGAAGAAAAAGATGGAAAAGGCGCTCAAAGATATCCAATCGGGCAAGTTCGCCAAAGGGTGGATCGCCGAGTACGACGCGGGGCTACCCGAGTACAAACGCTTGCTTAAGGAAGGAGAACTTCATCCGATCGAAAAAATCGGCCAGCGTCTCCGTTCGCTGATGCCCTGGATCGCAAAGAAAAATCTGAAGGGCGCTCAAGCCAGCTACTGACCGAGGTTGCGCGCCGTGGGGTGGAAGCGGTTTGCCTCACTCGATGTAACGTGAGCGCGACCATGACCGCCGGCGCAGGGGAGCCGGACCGGTCTGGACCGAGCGGGCGAGGCAATCCTCAAGCTGGGCGGCAAGCCGGAACAAGGATTCCTGGCTAAGCTCGACGGGTGTTTCTGCCCGGAAAGGCTCGTCTGAGAGTCTTCGCGGCACTTGTTTCCAGCGCCTGTTGTCCATAACAGCGTTACTGCTAACTGGGGGTTGATTCGTTTTGTACTCCCGCTGCCCTGAACCCTATTCTGAGTGGCGAATGTACCTGAGTTCGTAAGTTGGTCCACGGGAAATGCCCGGTGGGCAACGCGCCTTTGCCCTGGATCTTGGGTCAGGGTACGGACCCAGGGTTGAGTAGTGGGTAACGGACAACGCGTAAGGGTTGGGTGCCGGCATGCCCACTCCGGCACCCGAAGCGGAACGCCGAACCCGTTACTCGCTACCCACCAACCCCTACAGCAGCAACCGGCGGAGCTCCTGGACGCGCCGGCCGAACAGTTCGACGACCTGCTCGATCGGTTCAGGCGTTTCCATGTCGACGCCGGCAGCCCGTAAGGTGTCCAGCGGGTAGTGTACCCCTCCCGACTTGAGGAACCCGAGGTACGCGCCGACGGCGGGCGCGCCGCCCTGGCGAACGCATTGGGCCAGGCTGATCGCGGCGGCGATCCCCGTGGCGTATTTATAGACGTAGAACGCCGAGTAAAAGTGGGGGATGCGCAGGCACTCCACGTCAAGCTGCGGATCCAGCGTGAACCGGGGCCCGAAGTAGGAGACCAGCAGTTCGTGGTAAGTCGACGAAAACGTGTCGAGGGTCAGGGGGCCGCCTTCCTCTTCGATCTGATGGATCTTTTTCTCAAACTCCGCAAACATGGTCTGGCGGAAGAAGGTGCCCCGGATATCCTCGATCTGGCGATCCAGCAGGTACGCGCGCAAGGATGGGTCCTCGGCCCGTTCGAGCATGTAACGGGTGAGCAGTTCTTCGTTGAAGGTGGAAGCCACCTCGGCCAGGAAAATCGGGTAGCCGTAGTCCTGGAACCGCTGGTGTTTTTGCGCCAGCCACGTGTGCATCGAGTGCCCGGCTTCGTGAGACAGGGTAAAGACATCGGAAAACACCTCGGGCTTGTAGTTCATCAGGATGTAAGGCGGATTGCCGTAGCTGGAGGACGAGAACGCGCCGCTGCGTTTGCCTTTGCTTTCATACCGGTCCACCCAGCGGCTTCTCAGCCCGTTCCGGAGCACGTCGACGTATTCCGATCCTAAAGGGGCGAGCGCGTCGCAAACGAGGTCGATGGCCTCCTCGAACGTGTGCCGGCCCTTCACGGGGGGAACCAGCGGGACAAACGTGTCGTACTGATGCAGTTCGTCGAGCTTCAGCACCTGTTTGCGCAGGTCGTAGTACTCGTGCAGGACCGCCAGGTGCTTGCGTACCGTCTCGATCAGGGTGTCATAGACGCTGACGGGAATGTTGTCGGCGAAAAGTGACGCCGCGCGGGCCGAAGGGTACCGGCGAACCCGGGCATAAAAGACATCCGCCCGCACGGAAGAAGCCAGGGCGGACGCCAGGGTGTACTGGTGATCCTGAAATTCCTGGTAAAACTGTTCGAACGCGCTGCGCCGCAGCGTGCGGTCGGGCTGGTGCAGCAGGGCGATATAGTTGCTTTGCGACAGGGCGATGCTCCGGCCTTCCGAGTCGGTGAGCACGCCAAACTTCATGTCGACGTTGGTAAGTTGCGAAAAGGTTTCCGCATGACCGCGAATCGCCGTCGAGCCCGAAGCCAGGATGCGTTCCTCCGCCTCAGAAAGGGTGTGCGGCCGGAACCGGCGAATCTTTTCCAGGGCGGCTCGCCACTCGTCCAGGGCCGGATCCTGCAGAAACGCCGTGAATTCCTCGTCCGGGATCTGTTGAATCTCCGGCGTGATGAACGCCGTCGCCTCACGGATGCGGGTGAACAGGTTGGAGAGTTCAGCCTTGCGCGCCAGGTTCGCCGTGTTTGAGCTGTCCTCAGCGTTTTTGAGCGAAACGTAATGTCCCAACCGTTCTGAGAGCAGGTCGATTTCTTTTTCGAGTTCCAGGAGGTTCCGCAGGTCCTGCGCCGACCGGCCGAGCGTGCCCTTCTTTTCCCCCAGTTGCGGGTAGATGGCCTTTAATTTTTCCAGCGCTTGGCGGTACTCGGCCTCACCCGTGAACAACCGGGACAGGTCCCAGGTGTCTTCAACGGGGATATCGGCTCGGGCGGGAATTTGCGCGGTGGAGGTGGTCGTCGTCATATACCGTTTGCGAAAAATACGTTCCGAAATGAAAATGTCTCGCTCGTCAGGCGGGTCCCGCTCGTTTCGGAACGTATTTTTCGCAAACGGTATTAAAGAGAAGGGGAAAACAAACCGTATCCGTCCCGGCCGGCCTGGCCGGGACCAACGTCGATCGGTCTAGAGAGGGCGTGTGAAAACGGAGGCCGGTGAGTTTGATCAGCCTAGGCATTTCACACACCCTCTCTAAATCGTGTTCAAGCCCTCGGGTGCGCCTGATCGTAGGCCGCTTTGAGCCGGGCCGCCGTCACGTGCGTGTAGATCTGGGTGGTTGAAAGGTTGGCGTGCCCCAGCAACGACTGGACGCTGCGAAGGTCGGCGCCGTTGTCGAGCAGGTGCGTCGCAAAGCTGTGGCGCAGTTTATGCGGGGAAACTTTCAACGGAATATCCGTGGCGGCCAGGTACTTTTTCAATAACAACCAAACCGAACGGGCCGAGATCCGTTTGCGAAGCTTGCTGATAAATAACGGTCCGGCGTGAACGCTGGCTTCCTGGCGGTATTTCTGGATGGCCGCAAGGGCGGCCTGGCCGACCGGCACGATGCGTTCCTCCCTGCCTTTGCCGAAAACCCTGACCGATTCGGTGTAGACGTCGACGTCCGCCACATCGAGCGCCACCAGTTCGCTCAGACGCAGCCCGCTGCTGTAAAACAACTCGAGAATGGCCGCGTCGCGGGTTGCCGCCCAGGGCGGGGCCTGGTTTTTCCGTTCGGCCGCCGCGGGTTTGGCCAGCAGGTTGTCTACCTGGTTTACGGAAAGGACCACGGGCAACTTCTTTTCCATCTTCGGCAGTTGTACCTGTTTGAGCGGGTTATCGGCAAAACCCGCCCGTTCACGAAGGTAACGGTAAAAACTGCGGAGGGCCGCAAACGTCAGACGGACGTAGGAGCGGGCCATGTTGTCCTGCATGCAATTCAGCAGGAAGGCACGAAAATGGCCCGGGTTAGCCGTGTGCCAGGAAACTTCATCGCCGGCGAACTGCTTGAAACGGTTCAAAGCGTGGCGGTACGCGGCGATCGTGCGGGGAGAGGCATTCTTTTCAACCTCGAGGTACTGCAGGTAGCGGTCGAGCAAGCGATCCCTTTTTTGCTGAGCCATGCACGCCGGAGGCACGGCGACCCGCCCACGTCGCGGACGGGATCGCCTCGCCTTTATTTCCTGAATTTACGCAAGAGCGGCACCTGCTTCGTTACTTCGCACCCATCGGGACGGTCAGGTGCGCCGGCTGTGCGGTTGCGCCGACGTCGCCGTGACGTTCAGTCGCGCGGCGGAACGAGAGGATCGCCGTCCGCGCTTCGAGGTTGTCCGGCGAGATCGCAATGATCGGGATCTCGAATTCCTGGTCCGGAAACTTGAAATGGTACCGGAACGTGCCGTCGGGGTGCAGCTGGACGGGTTGCCCGGCGATGTAGACTTTGGCGCGCGGATCCGTGCCGCCGTAAAAGATCACCTCGGCGTTCACGTGCATGAAGAATCCGCGCTCGCTGTACGGCTGTTCGCCCCAACTGGCACCTATGCCGCTAAACAGGCTCGACTCAGACCAGAGCTCTGACCAACTCGAAAAGCTGGATTCCAGGCCGGCCCAGAGGGCCTGGCTTTCCGAAGCAAAAGCACCCGAGCTGAGGGTCTCGGAGCTCAGCGACACAAATTCCGAAGCGCCGCCGGACAGCAGGAGGGCCTTTTCCCAGGAGAGCAAAGATTCCGAACCCAATGAACTCAACAGTTCCAGGCTGGAAAAAATTTCGCCGAAACTCGCAAGCGCGGCGCTGCCGAGCGCCCCGCTGCTCTCGGCGCCGCCGAGGCTTTGAAGGACTTCCTGTTGCCAGCTTGAAAGAAATTCGCTGCTCAGGCCAAACGAGGATAACACTTCGCTGCTCAAACCGAGCGAAAACAATGATTCGCTGGCCAGGCCGAAGGAAGAAAGTTCGGCGCCGTAAGTTTCCAGGCCGAAACTGCTTACCCCGGCACTGGAAGTTTCCAGGCCAAAGCTGCTGACCTCCGCGCTGGAGGTTTCCGCGCCGAAACTGCTCACCTCCCCACTCGAGGTTTCCGCGCCGAAGCTGCTGACCTCCGCACTCGAGGTTTCCGCGCCGAAACCGCTCACTCCGGCGCTGGAGGTTTCCGCCCCGAAGCTGGTGACGCCGGCACTGGAGAGTTCAGCGACGACGGCAGACTTCAGGAAACCGCTGAAAAGGCTCGTCTCGCCGGGCGCGAGCATCTCGGCCAGTCGCCCGCGCGCCAGCAGTTCGCTGGCTGCCCCGGAATCGAGCTTTTGCTCAAGTTCACGCCGGATGTACGCGGTGATTTCGCTGGAGCTAAGAACGCCTGAGCTCAAAGAGAAAAGGCGCTCCAGCAGGTCTTTACCCAGAAGGGTTTCCAGGATCTTTACCTGATCGGCGTGCCGTTCCGAAGAGCCTCCGCTGGCCTTCAAGGCCGCGCGCTCGAGTTCCCCCAAGGCCTTGACCAGCGGCTCGCCGGAAGCGCGGGCCGCCTCGATCACGTCCAGCAGCAAGTTGAAACTGAGGTGAAAGGGAACCGTGGCAAAATCGGAGTGCCAGTCTGAGCTTACCGATTCGGGAGGCGTTCGGGCCGGCCCGGCTTCGGCCACCTCATGCCAGGCACCCGCTTGGTCGCGGTAAAGGAATTTTACCCGGTAAGACGCATCGGCCCGCTGCACGGGGATGTACCAGTTGCGCGCCAACTCGTTGATATCGATCGTCGTCTCGAGGTTCCCCTCACAAAAAACCTGCAGGGCGAGCTGGCGGTTCGCCGGGAACTGCGCGTAGTCAAAGTCCCAATAGGTGAATAGCCAATGCGGGTCCCGCGCGATCAAATACATCTGATCATAGCGCGTAGGAAGTTCCCCCAGGTTTTCAAACTCGGGGCGAGTTGCCGGGTCGGTTGCCGGGACGTATTGGCTCGCCTCCTCGGACCTGGCGTATGCCAACACCGGGTCTGAAGCTACTCGGAAACCTTTGGGGGTGTTGGTCGTTTCTTCACTCATAGTCATTAATATAAAGCGCGCCGGGGGCCTCGCACCCGCCAAGAGTGGGGGCATTCCGGAATTTTGCAAAATAAATTTTTTTCAACCCGAAACGGTTCTAGGGGCCATTGCCGGGCAGGCGGTAAACCCCGCATTGGCCCAACGCCTCCATCAATGATGAGTCCTTACGGTTGAGACCGGCCAGGTACGCGTTTCGAACCGGAAGGGCCGGCGCGCGTACGATGTTTTCGGGGTTTTCAAGCCGGGAGAAGATCGCTGAAGCGATGCGCGCGCGCGGCACAACCTTCTCCCCGAACCCGAATGGTTGGTTACTGGACCAGAAGCGAACCATCTCAACCCCCTGATTGGTCTCTCGCCCGAGATAAATGACCGAATGCCCGTGTTCGGCGCGCCCGACGGCCGTAGTCCAGAAGATCTTCATGAAATCCCCGGGACGGGCGAGGTCGAGGGAGGTGAAATTCCGGCCGAGCCTAAGCTCTTGAAACAGGCAGGCCGTACCTGGCCCGTTGGCGTTCCAGCGTCCCCAAACGCCGACCCCGTCCGGCTGCCCGCGGATCAGGAGGGCATCGACCAGGGCCGGATTCGTTTGCAGCCCCCGGGGGTCGAGCCATTGGAGCGCCCGCAGGAACACCAGATAGGTTGCGCCGGAACAATAGCTCGGCTTCGCGACCTCAGGCACGACGGTCAACCCATTGCGGGGTTGGACGGCCGCCTGCAGGCGCCGGGTCGTCTCGGAGGAAGCCGAGTAGCCGCCTTCATGCGGCATGGTGCCGAGCACAGAAAGAATGACTTCGTTCGGGTCCTGGTGCGACAAGGCCAGCTGTGCCTGTACCGGCAGCACAGCGGCGATCCAGAACGCCAGCGGGAAGGATCGAAAAAGCTTCTTCAAACGTCGAAGATGATCGATGACCGTTCACCGATAATCAATTATTATTGACCACGGCCATTGATCAGTAATTATTGCTCGGTAGTGTTCGCTGGAACACAGTTTACATGCTTACCCAAAGGCAGCAGGAAGTACTCGCTTTTATCCAAAGACAGCAGCGCGAGACGGGGCTCCCGCCCACGACCCGTGAAATCCAGGCCCACTTCGGCTTCCACAGCCAGACGGCCGCCATGAACCACCTGCGGGCGTTGCAGAAAAAGGGCGCGATCCGGAAAGCGGCGGGAAAAGCCCGGGCGGCCGTGGTGCCGCAACCGGACCGCACCCCCTGGGAACGCAGCATTCCGTTTTTAGGTTTGATTCCTGCGGGCATGCCCACGGATACGGTCGAGGAGACCGGCAATGCGCTCGAACTCGATCTGCGCCTCTTCGGCCAGCAATCAGCCACGGGCGTGTTTGCCTTGCGTGTCCGGGGCGATTCCATGATCAACGCCCAGATCGCAGACGGTGACCTGGTCATCGTCCAGCAAAAGCAACCCCGTGAAGGGGACATCGTTGCCGCCTTGATCGATGGTGAGGTAACCCTGAAGCGGTACGTGATGATTCAGCGCCAACCGCGCCTTGCCGCCGAAAACCCAAGGTACCCGGACCTGATCCCGGCCGCCGACCTCCAGATCCAGGGCGTCATGATCGGCTTGATCCGGCGGGCGTAACGGGTACGAGTGCGGGGGCAGGCGGTCGATGCCAAGCCGGGAGGTCCTCTTCCCGCCGTGGCGCCATGTAATTCTTTTCTTCGCTGTGCCCGTGGTGTGACGCTGTGGCCGCGGTGTGACCAAGCATCGAGTGAAGCCTCGCGCCAGCACCCGTTACGCGCTACCGTTACCCGTTGCGTGTTGCTGCAGAAGCTGCCATCGTCCACGCGTTTATGAAACTTCGGATGGTGCTGCCCTGGGTGATCTTGCTCTTGGCCGGCGTCGCGAGCAGGGCCCCCGCCGACGAGGAGTCGGTGTTCGGTTACCGGGACGTCGTCAAACGTGCGGAGGACCTGGCCAAAGAGCCTTTTGTGCCGCAAGTCCAGGAGTTGTCGCCGGATCTGCAGAACCTCGATTACGTCCTTTACCGGCGGATCCGTTTCCTGCCGGAACACAGCGTATGGGAAAACGCGCCTTACCGCCTGGGTTTTTTCCATCCCGGCTACTATTTCAAGCAGCTCGTCCTGTTCCACGCGATCGAGAAGGACCGCCTCCACGATATCCCGTTTTCACCGGCTTACTTCTACTATGATAAGCTGATCCAGTTCAGCGGGCACGAAGCCTTTGTCGGGTTCAAAGTTTTCGTGCCCTCCTCGCGGCCCGGGGTCCAGGATGAGTTCCTTTCGTTCCTGGGCGCCAGCTACTTTCGTGCGGTGGCCAAAGGGTTGCACTGGGGGTTATCGACCCGCGGTCTGGCCGTTAACAACGGAATCAACGGCCCGGAGGAATTCCCCTATTTTCGTG
This sequence comes from Verrucomicrobiota bacterium, assembly GCA_019243005.1. Lineage (GTDB taxonomy): Bacteria > Verrucomicrobiota > Verrucomicrobiia > Chthoniobacterales > JAFAMB01 > JAFBAP01. The sequence goes on from JAFAUY010000025.1 coordinate 15,458, forward strand.
AGTTCTGGATGCGGGAACCGAATCCAGGTGATCAGAGCTTCCGGTTTTTTGCCCTTCTGGACAGCCAAAGCGTAACGGGCGGTTACCAATTCGATGTGCAATACGGCGACACGACCGTCATCGACGTCAAAGCGACGGTCTTCGTGCGCAAAAAGCCCGAAGTTTTGGAGATTGCCCCGCTTACCACCATGTTCTATTTCGGTGAAAACTCGGTGAATAAACCCACCTTGAAGCCCGACTATCAACCTAGCGGCAAGACCGAGTTCTCCATGAACAAGACCGATTTTAAACGGCGGGAATTCCGGCCGGAAGTGCACGACTCGGACGGCTTGCTGATGAACACGGTTTCGGGCGAGAAGCTCTGGGTGCCTCTCGATAACCCGCGCAACGTGACGGTACGGCGGTTTTCCGACGTGACTTCGTTTGCCATGCTGCAGCGGGACCGGGACATTAATGATTATCTCGATCGGGAAGCCGAGTACCACCGGCGTCCGAGCCTCGTTGTCCTGCCGAAATCAGATCCCGGGCCGGGCTTTGTCCGCCTGTTGCAAATTCCGACCAAGGACGAATACACCGACAACGAGGTAGCCGGTTGGGAATTCAAGAATCCGCCGGACGCCGGCGGTAAGGTTGAGTTCGCTTACGAACTGCGCTGGACCGCCGATGAGCCGGACATGGACCAGTTTCGAGTGGCGTCAACCACGGTCCGGCCGAATCCCCAGTCGAACGAGACGCGGTTTACGGTCGAGTATGATAAGCCGAAGAAGAGCGAGCTGATTCCGGTCGGCGATTTGCGTCCGCACATCGTGGTTAATCAACCCGGAGAAGTCAGGGACGTGCAGTTCACGCCGACCGGGGACGGCTGGCTGGTCAGCTTCACCATTTATAACCCGAACCCGTCGCAGCGGCTGGATGTAAGCTGCGTCATTTTACGCCAAGACACCTTTTGCTCAGAGAAATGGTTATATCTGCTGAATACGTAGCGTCACTCCGCGCGGGGATCGAATCCGCCCCGGAATGGAAGGAAGCCTGGGTACGGGCCAATGATTACCTGGATGCCCTGCGCATGCCGGCGGACCTGGATCGGGAACTGCTTTTGGTCTCAAGTTTCCGGCGGGCAATTGAGCGCAAGAGGCACGAGACGTTCACCCCGGCCACCCAGCTGGCCCTCGAAGAGGTGCAACGCGGCCTGGACGAGCTGTTCGGCCATCTGGTCAAGCCTGCTACCGAAACCGAGGTGCGTTCCGTCGAAGAGCGGCTCCGATTATTCCTGACCGAGGCGGACGCGCATGGCGCCTTCCTCCGGAGCCGGGCGATCAACGGGGAGCTGCTCGAATCTTTGCGCGACGTACGGCTCGAAACCGCCCCACCGTTGCAGCCGGCCAGTATCACGCCTAAACCACTCGAATTTACCGGGTGGGGTGCCCGCCTGAAAAGGCTGGCCGAACGTTGTGCCCCGGTGGGCAACAGCCGCTTGCTGGCGTGGATTTTAGGGTTGGCGGCCTTGGCCGTCCTCGCCCTCAGCAGCCTCTGACCCTCCCCAGACTCGGAAGCCTGAGCTTTACCCACATTTTTTTGGCCAGCGTGAGGCGAACCGTCTTTGCCCGGGGGGCAGCGGATCGTCGCCAGGGCCTTCAACACTTGGTGCGAGTTACCGCCGCGGCGACCTTCGGCCCCTCTTTGCCCCGGAGGGGCAGTCCCGGAGGGACGATCGAGAGTAGCCCGGCACTTCAGTGCCGGGTGGGCCATAGAAGGAAAAATCCGTCCCGTCGGGACGGTGGGAAAGCCTGGAGCCAGGTGGGCTGCGGAAGGGGAGGGATTAGCCGCCGTACCGCCGTGTCCGCCCCGGGGTGGGTTGCGGCCTGGCGTGCCCCTTCCCGGCGTCCCGACGGGACGCAAGCCATTCTAAACGCCTCTCCCGGCACTGAAGTGCCGGGCTACTCTCGATCGTCCCTCCGGGACTACCCCTCTGGGGCAAAGACGGTTCTCCTCACACTGGCCGAAAAAATATTGGTAAAGCTCAGCACTGAAGTCCCTGGCTACTATCCGGCGGCCTCTCCGGGGCAAAAATCGGCTCGATCAAGTTGAAAAACCGGTATAAAATATCGGGCTTCGATTAATCGTCCCTCCGGGGCAATGACCGTTCTCCCTACGACGTCCGAAGAAAAGGCGGTAAGCCCAGGCCTGAGAAAAGCCGAGGGCTCACGACCAGGCGCCGTACCGTTAAGGCTAATTCGCCTGAAGATTTATCGGGTTTTTTACGTCTGACCCTTTCGCGAACATGAATGGGAATATGGGTGGGAACAAGGCCGCGCGGCTCGTCCAATTGGCTGGTTCCGGCAGCCTGGAGCAGGCATTTCAAAACAGGGTACGGGGCCGGCGTTCGGTGGTTTTGATGGTAACCGCAGGGTTATCCCTGCTGGGGCTGTGGCTCTTATCAGATATTTACGGCGTGGAAGGCTGGACGCCTCTGCGGGCGCTGAGTTTCGCTCTTTTCAGCCTTTTGTTTACCGCACTGGCGTTTGGTTTTACGCAGGCTTTTCTCGGCTTTCTTGCGCTGGCCGATGGGAACGAACCGCTGAAGATCACGAATACGCTCGACCCGTCGACCCCGTTGGCGTCGACGGCGGTCATCATCCCGGTGTTCAACGAGGACCCGGCAACCGTCTTCGGGAATCTGAGGGCCTTGTACGAATCGCTTCGCCAGCGCGGGGAACTCGACGCGTTCGAGTTTTATATCCTGAGCGATTCGACCGATCCTGCGCGGGCCGTGGTGGAGGAGCTGGCGTGGGCGGACCTGTGCCGGCAGGCCGACGGTTTCGGCCGCATCCATTACCGGCGGCGCAAGCTTCCGGTAAATCGCAAGAGCGGCAACGTGGCCGATTTCTGCCGGCGGTGGGGGCACCGGCACCGATACATGGTGGTGCTGGATGCCGACAGCATCATGACGGGGGAAGCGGTGGCATCTTTGGTTCGATTGATGGAAGTGAATCCCCTGGCCGGCATCATTCAGACCATGCCGCGTCTGGCCAAGGCGGAGACGCTGTTCGGCCGGGTGCAGCAGTTTGCGGCACGAGTCTACTCGCCGATTTTTGCCGCAGGCCTGAACTTCTGGCAGCAGGAGGCCGGAAATTACTGGGGGCACAATGCGATTATTCGCATCGGCCCTTTTCTGAGCTGCTGCGGGCTGCCCGAACTTCCCGGGTCGGAGCCCCTTGGAGGCCGAATCCTGAGCCACGACTTTGTGGAGGCGGCGCTGCTGCGCGCCCACGGCTGGGAAGTGTGGTTCGCCTACGACCTCGACGGGAGTTATGAGGGTTTGCCTCCGAACCTGACCGAGTACGTCAAGCGAGACCGGCGCTGGTGCCAGGGCAACCTGCAACACGCCTGGTTCCTGCTGGCGCGCAAGGTGCGGGGCATCAGCCGGTTGCACTTGATTCAAGGGATTCTGGCCTACGCGTCAGCGCCGCTCTGGCTGCTGTTCATTTTATCGAGCGGTTTGCAGGCGGCGCTGGACCATCTGAATTTGCACCAGCATCACCATTACGGTGTGGGAAGCTCGGCGCCGGCCTCCTCCCTGGTGCTTTTCCTGCTGACGTTGTCCCTTCTTTTCGCGCCGAAGCTCCTGAGCCTTCTGCACCTCTTCTCACGCCCGCAAGAGCTGAAAGCGTTCGGGGGCCCGCTACGGGTGACTGCCGGAGTGGTCCTGGAGACGCTGTTCTCCGTGCTGGCGGCCCCGGTAATGGCCTGGTTTCACACTCGCTTTGTGTTGCGCAACCTGGCGGGCCAAACCGTTTCGTGGCACACGCAGACGCGAGGCGGGGGCAACGGTCCGCGCTGGCGGGATGTGCTGGCTGAGTACTGGCCTTTGCCGTCAGCGGCCACGGTGTTCGGCGCGTTCGCGTGGTGGATCGGGCCCTCTTATGCGCTCTGGCTGGCGCCGATTCTGCTCGGGCTCTGGCTGGCCGCGCCGGTCGTTCAGTTAAGCGGCCGAAAAGGGGTGTTGTCCCGGTTTTTTCAAACGCCGGAGGAAACCACGCCTCCGCCGGAGCTGATCCACAACTATCGGCTGAACCTGCGTACCGGGGATGGGTTTGTCCATGCGTTGCTTGATCCTTATTACAACGCCGTGCATGCGTCTTTGCAACGGAAGCGAGCGCGCCATACGCCGGCGGTGGAACGGTACCTGGCGAGTCTGGCCGCAAAACTGTTCCGGGAGGGCCCGGATGCCCTCAGCGCGCGTGAGAAACGCGCCGTGCTGGCCGACGGCGCAACCATCGCCTATCTTCATGAGCTGATCTGGAGGACGCCGGACCGGTTTATGAATCCGTTCTGGACGCGAGCCATTGAGGGCTACCGGTGCCATCGCCAGCCGCCGTCATCCTTCCCGGAAACCCAAAGTCCCGCTGAAAGTGATTCCGCGATTCTGGCGGCGTAATTCGAAAGCATGCTGGACAATGCGGGCCGAACACGCTTTGCTAGCCGCCTGTTCATGACATGAAGCGGTTTCTGGTGGGAAGTGCTCTGGTCATCTCTTTGGTGACCGGAATGGTCTTTTGGCATCTTGATCAAACGGCAATACCGGCGGTACGCCTGGCGCCGGCTGATGCCCAGCTTTTCATCGAATGTCCCAACCTGGCGCGCACGGCTGAACGGTGGCCGGCAACGGCGGTGAGTCACATCCTTAAAGAACCGTCGGTGCAACGCTTTTTCGGCTACCCGTGGAAGGCATTGCCGAAAGGTTACCAGTTGATCTGGACGCACCTGTTAAAGTTACAGCCGAGCTCCGGGTTCTATTGCACCACGGACCTGCTTCGCCGTGAATGGATCATCGGCTTGCGTTGTGCCAGCAACCTGCGGGGCTGGCAGGCAGACGCCCGGACGCTGGCCGCGGATTTTTTTGGAGGCGAATTTTCTGAACTTTATCCCGACACGGTGATCAGCGAGCTGCCCCGGCCGAAAGACCCTCTGATCACCACCGTGTACGGGATTCGCTGCGGCAGTTGGCTGCTCTTCAGCCCGGATCCGGCTGCGGCGAAAGCGGCTTTTGAACGGCGGACGCAGGTGCGGGCCGGCCTGGAGACCTGCGAAACGTTCCAGCGGTGCCAGGGCAGGGTGCAGGCCAGTCCTGACGTGGTGACGTTTGCCCAGGGCCAGGTGGCCGAGATGATCGAACGGGTTTTGCCCGGATGCGATCCGCAGGCTAAAACCCGGCGCGCGTTGATCGCGACGACCAGCCTGGATGGTACCCAGGTTCGGGACCAGGTGTTTACCCTGGGTGCATGCGGCGACCGAGGGAAGCCTCCCGTTTCCCGAAAGGCGCTTGAGGCCACGAGCCCCGGCACGCTCTTCTACGCCAGCACGCACGTGGTACCGTCCGCCTGGCGAAACCTGGTGCATGCGGCGGCGGAGCGTTCCGCCCTGGCCGCAACCGTTGATCAATACTTTGACGGCCTGACGAAGGCCGGCATCGACATCTGCGAGCTCGACCCGCTGCTCAGCGACCTGGCAATCGTGATTGAACGTGATCCGGTGACCGACGTCTTCCAGCCGGTTTTCAGCGTGGCGCTCCGGGATGTCCCGCGGGTGCGCGCGTGTATGGAAAAAGTGGTGCAGAGCCACTTTTCGAGCTGCGCGCGTGCCACCGCCATTGAGCAGGTCCCGGTTTTCCTGCTGGAGGCGGGGACGAAGGACCGGCCGATCACCCTCGCCCTGGGCATCATCGACCAGCAACTGGTTCTGGCCGGCAGCCCGGCCTGTTTCGCGGAGACCGTCCGGCGTTTGCGGGTGCATCAGGTCGGGTTGAGCCGCTCAGAGCGTTACCGGACGGCCGTCAACGCGGTGGCGCCGGCCACCGATGCGTTTGCTTACCTGGACACAAAGCCTGCGTTTGAAAAGGTGTACCCGACGCTGCGACCGATGGCGATCTTAGGGTCTGCGTTTGTGCCCACCCTGACCGATTACGTCGACCCATCCAGTTTGCCGGATACCAGTGAGATCAGCCATTACCTTACCCCGATCGTGTTCTCCCGCCGTCATCTGCCTGAGGGTACCATCGACGAATCGGTCGGTCCGATCACGGCTTATCAGGCCGCCATCGTCGGTTTTGGCGCCGGTTTGACGCTGGGCTTGGTCCAATCCACGCCGAATTAGCCTGCATCGCCCGCAAACCCGAGGGATGATTGAAGGGACGATCGCGATGCCGTGCTCGACCTCGACCTCCCGTTTGAGGGTTTCCAAATTATTGCACCCCATCCGCGCGGCGGAGGCGTGCCCGGTTTTGTTTCAAAAAAACGGTTGATGGCTTTGCCCATAGGTTTGTCGGCCTCAAATGAGATGAAGCCGAAAGACATTTGGCAACCGCGGTATATCTGCTCAATGGACGTTGATATCGCCACGAACCTGGAACAAGTCCGTAACCGTATCGCTGAGAGTGCCCGGCACGCAGGCCGCACTCCCGAAGAGGTGTCGCTGCTTGCGGTAAGCAAAACGCACGCGCCGGAGGTGATTCGGGAGGCGGTGGCGGCCGGGCAGACGGACTTTGCCGAGAGCAAGCTGCAGGAAGCGCGCCTTAAAATTCCGGAATTGCCCTCGCGCCTGAAATGGCACTTCATCGGCCATTTGCAGAGCAATAAGGCGCGCCAGGTGCTCTCGCTTTTTCAGACCATTCACAGCGTCGATTCGATCGACCTGGTAAAGCATCTATCCCGGATCAGCGCTGAGGAGGGTCTGCACCCTCGGGTGTGTCTTCAGGTGAATGTTGCGGGGGAGGCATCAAAGTTCGGCTTTGCGCCGGCAGCGTTGCTGCAGAATTTAGATCAAATCCTCGGCCTGGACCGGCTGCAAATCGAGGGCCTCATGACGGTACCGCCATTGGCGCCTAAAGCCGAAGATTCCCGCCGGTATTTCATCCAGCTGCGGGAACTGCGCGATGAGATCGCGCGCCGGACCGGGATCCGGTTGCCGCACCTTTCGATGGGCATGAGCCATGACTACCCGGTCGCGGTGGAAGAAGGCGCGACCATGGTACGCATCGGGACGGCGATTTTCGGCGAGCGCCGGAAAACCGCCGAAAAGAAGTCCACAGATTACACAGATTAAAGCACGACTATCCGCCGCACCCGTTGACTCGGTGCTCTTGGGTGAGAGCACGCGCGGCGGATCCGCAGTACACGCAGACAACGCAGAAAAGAAACACCGATCAAGGAGAGAGTCTCACGCCGGGTTACCCTTCTCTTCCTTTGCATATATAGCGCGCTAAGCGCGATATTCCCGGAAGACCCGCACGAGGTCGACGGCCAGCCCCGGAAATAAGGGCGAACCGAGGGTCTCTCCCGCATGCTTAACCGCCACAGGATTCTCAAGGTCTTCCGCAAACCGGTGAACGGTGACGGTCTGAGGATCCGGATCGATGATCCAGAGTTCGGTAACCCCTTCACGCGCGTA
>JAFAUY010000137.1 GCA_019243005.1 Verrucomicrobiota bacterium
CCCGCCCTTTCCCAGCGTCCCGACGGGACGCAAGCCCGAGAGGGGCATTCTATCCAGGGACTAAAAGTCCCTGGCTACTCTCGATCGTCCCTCCGGGACTGCGCCTCCGGGGCAAAGACCAGCTCAACCAAGTTGAAAACCGGTGTAAGGGCTCAACGTTGCGAGCCGCCCTGACCCAAACCAGTATCTCGCGAGAAGAATTTCTCCGAGCTTGGGAGCGCTCATAACGAGAATGTTACCTGGATTCGGTGGAGCGTGCCGACAGACTCCCGCTGATGAATCACCGGCCATGATAAACGTCAAATGCCGTTTTGACGGCATTCGCGTGCAAACGTGCGGTCATGCCGGGGACGCGGTTATAGCCGCCGCCATAAAGCACGGCCAGCGGTACCTCGAAATCCCGGCAGAGCGATACGACGAACCGGTCTCGCGCGTCGAGATCAGCGCTCGTAAGCCGCATCTGGCCGAACCGGTCATCCTCATGCGGGTCTGCCCCGCTGATCCAGACGGCCAGATCGGGCTCGAACTTTTCGACGGCTTGCGGCAGGGTGTCCTGCAGCTGCCCGAGATAGCCCGCGCCTTCCACCCATCGGGGCAGACCCACGTCCAGGTCTCCAGGTTCCTTTATGGTCGGGTAGTTTTTCTCGACGTGGATTGAATACGTAAAAACACGCGGGTCCTCGCGAAAGATTGCGTGCGTCCCGTTGCCCTGATGCGCGTCCGTATCGGCCACAAGGACCCGGAGCCCGGGTTTTCCGGTGTGCAGGCGCCGGATGGCGACCGCGACGTCGTTCAGAAGGCAAAAGCCAAGGCCGCAGCCGGGGAAAGCGTGGTGCGTTCCGCCGGCGAGGTTCGCAGCCAGCCCGTCCTCAAGCGCCGCCGCCAGGGCCGCCACCGTTCCGCCGGTTTCGTAGCGGCATCGGACAAAAAGCTCGCGCGTCCACTCAAACCCCAATCGAAACGCCTCGCTCGCACTCAAACCGGCATGCGAAAGCTTAACCAGGTATTCCTCAAGATGGACCCGCCGCAAGTCTTCAACCGAGGCAAGGGGCGCCGGGCAAATCTCGAGGCCGGCGATTTCGGCCACCAGAAAGTTATAGGCCTGGGGAAACTTCTCCATCGGGAAAGGATGGGTCGGCGGCAGCGGGTAATAGTAGTCCGGAAGGTAAAAGCAACGCATACCGTACGTGGCTATTGATACGTTCGAAACCCGCCGGCAGCGAACGACACCATGAAATCGGCAAACGCGGCTTTATCCGGCGCGTCGTGAACCAAGCCGGCTTCGGTGCAAAAACCGAGTCCCGGACCGTAGGCACGCCCGTTGACGACGCACGCGTTGAGCCGATTGGCACGGAGCTGCTGCCGTGCCGTTTCAATCAACGCCGCGCGATCGCCATCATGCTCCAGCTTCCACCCGACGAGATAAGCGCTGCCGAACAACTTGCGCAGGTCCGAGATGATTTTGGGTTTCGGCACCAGGAGGAGACGCACGCCTTCAACCCGGCTGGGAATTTTTGCCGCAACCATGGGCGTGCCCGCCGCATCGACCGGGGTGACGGAAAAATCAGCCAGCGCCGCCGCGTGCAGCACCAAATCGACCCGATGTGCCTTCGCGATTCCGGCGAGCATGCGCGCAAGCGTCTCGTTGCGATCGAAATGGCGGGCGCCATCGCGCCCGTGCCGTGCACCTTCTCCCAGGAGAAGATCGACGTCGTGCCCGGCATCCATGAACCGATCATACAAAGTCACGGCCAGCTCGCCCGTCGAGGTATTCGTCAGGATGCGGACTTCGTCAATCGGCTCACTACTCGGGCCGCCGGTGATGACTACGCGCATATCGTTCCTCTAAATCGAATTCATACGAAGTGAAAGCCGGAGGCCGGACCACCGTCAAAACCTGAGGGGCGAAAACGCTCGGCTCTCAACCAACTGACTTTGATTCCGCTACCGGTCCAGTACATTGGCAGAATGACACCCAAAGCAGTCTCCCACGTTCATACCGGCTCCTACTCCGAGTCGACTCTCACCGAGGCGACAACGGCGTTGCGGGAGCAAATGGGGACTAATGCCTCGCTGGGATTTTTCTTTGCGACGCGCGAATGGGCTGAGAACCTTGAAGACAGCCTCGAATTGATCCGTCTCCACGGGCACGTTTCGCAGCTGATCGGGTGTTCCGGCTTCGGCGTCCTGGGCCGCCGAGTCGAGGTCGAACAGGCCGGCTTCAGCCTCCTGCTGCTCTCATTGCCTGCCGGCAGTTTCAAGACTTTTGCCATCACCGAAGATGACCTCGATGCCGTCGACGACGGGTCTTTTTGGCACCGGTTTACCGGGGTCCCGGCAGATAAGGCGCACGCCTGGATCGTGCTGACCAACCCGACGTTTGAGGGTTTGGAAGACTGGTTGGCAACCTGGAACCAGGCATACCCGGGTACGCCTACCGTGGGTGGCATCGCGGGAGCGCCTGATCAGGAATATTTTCTGGTGAAAGACGGCGACGTGGTGGACGCGGTGCTGGTTGCCGTCGGATTTACCTCCGGTATAACCGTCGAGTCTCTGGTCAGCCAGGGCTGCCGTCCCATCGGTGAACCCCTGCCGATCACCAAGGCCGAGGACAACCTTATCCTTGAGATCGGGAATATTCCTGCCTATCAGGCATTGGAGAACGCGTTTCTCAGCATCCCGGCCCTGGAACGCACCTCGGTCCGCAACAACCTGTTCCTCGGTTTGGCCGTATCGGAATACATCGACGAATTCAAACAAGGCGACTTTCTGATCCGTAATATCCTGGGCGCCGATCCCCAAATGGGCGCTCTGGCGGTCGGCGCCTTTCCGCGGGTCGGTCAAACCGTCCAGTTCCAGTTGCGCGACATGCGCTCGGCCCATGCGGACCTGGTCGAGGCTGGCCGCCGGGTCCGGCAACGCTGCCGCGCCCCGTTGGCCGTGCTGCTCTTCTCATGCGTAGGTCGCGGCCGTAATCTCTTCGGGGTACTGAACCATGATCCGGCAGTCATCGCCGAAAACGTTGGGGATTTGCCGCTTGCCGGGTTCTTCTGTAACGGTGAAATCGGTCCCGTCGGGTCCCAGACTTTCCTCCACGGGTATACCGCCTCCGCCGCCATCCTGAATGTCGAATAATCTTAAACCGGAAAAGCAACCATGGATGCGGAATTACGTTCGGATTTCCATCAGACCTGGCGCGCGCTCTCCTTTGCGGCCCGGGTGCATCGCCACCAAACCCTTGCGGACGGCGTGACGCCTTATTATGCGCACGTTATCGGCGTAACCTGGGTGGTGCGGCACCTTTTTGAGGTCCGGGACCCGCTCACGCTCACGGCTGCCGCCCTACACGATGTGCTCGAGGATACGCCGATTACCAAAGAGGAACTCGCGGCGGATTTCGGGGAGCAGACCGTGGCCTGGGTGGCCAATCTTACCAAGGCGCAGGCGCTGCCCGAAGAAGAGCGAGAGGCCGATTACACGGCCAGGCTGGCATCTGCTCCCGAGCCTGTTTGCCTCATCAAACTGGCCGACATTTACGACAACGTGTCCCACCGGCGCGGTACGCCGAAACTGCCCAAGACGTTGCGGAACGCCCACCGTTACATGGACGCGTTTGCGCCACGAATCACGTCTGAAACCGGCAAGCGCGCCCTGGAACACGTCCGCCGTTTGCTGGCGGAAGTAGAACGGGGTAAGCGGTAACGCGTCACGCGTAACGGGCAGCGAGTAGCGGGTGGCGGGCAAACAAGACGCTATGCCCGCCGTGTGCCTCTTCTCCGCTGTGCCCGTGGTGTGACGTCGTGGCCGCCGTGTGATCATGCAGACTGCAGGCAACGCGTGACCGCTTGCAATTGCGTTTTGCGACCGTTTCAGCCTCCAGGTGAAAAATTCGAGGTTTACCGATCGGTACACTTTCCTATTGCCCCCTGTAGGCGTATTGTCACCGTCGTCTCATGAACCGGGTGCGGATCCGGGCGCACGATTTGCTAACCGCTTTGCATACCAACGTAGTCAGTCATGTGGATCGTTAACCTCGCTCTACGCCGGCCTTACACGTTCATCGTTCTGGCCATATTCATTCTGATTGCCGGAATCCTGGCCACCGCCCGGACCCCGAAAGATATTTTTCCGTCCATCGACATCCCGGTGATCTCGGTAATCTGGAACTACTCCGGCATGGCCCCGGAGGACGTCGAACAGCACATCACGTCGATTTACGAGCGGGTCCTGACGACCACCGTCGACAACATCGAGCATATTGAATCGCAGTCACTCTACGGAATCGCCATCGTGAAGATCTTTCTCCAACCCAGCGCCAACGTTCCCCGTGGCGTCGCGCAGGTTACGTCGGTGTCGCAGGCGATTCTGAAGCAGTTGCCGACGGGGATTACGCCGCCGCTGGTACTCAGTTACAGCGCCTCCAACGTGCCGGTGCTGCGCGTTGGCCTGAACGGCCTTTCCGAGCAGGAGCTCAACGACGTTGCGCTCAACTTTGTTCGTCCCCAGCTGGTCACCGTTCCCGGCGCCGCCATTCCCTACCCGTACGGGGGGAAAATGAAGTACATCTCCATCGACCTGGATTACCGGGCCCTGCAGGCGCGGGGCATGGTGCCTTCCGACGTCGTCAACGCGATGAACGCTCAGAACCTGATCCTCCCCTCAGGCACCATCAAGATCGGGCAGTATGAATACCAGGTCGGCACCAACTCGAGTCCGCCCACGATCGATGAACTGAACGCGCTCCCGGTAAAGGTTGTTAACGGCGCCACGATCTACATGCACGACGTGGCGTTCGTGCATAGCGGCAACATCCCGCAGACCAACATCGTCCGGTTCAATGGTTCGCGGGCGGCGATGCTCGACATTCAAAAGACCGGCAACGCCTCAACGCTTGATATCGTCAGCGGGATCAAGTCGATCCTTCCGACCCTTAAGGGGACTCTGCCGGATAACCTGAAGGTGCAACTTTTGTCGGACCAGTCGATCTTCGTGAGCGCGGCGTTGGAGGGCGTCCTTCGTGAGGGTGCGATCGCGGCGGGTTTGACGGCATTAATGATCCTGCTGTTCCTGGGCGACTGGCGCAGCACCCTCATCATCCTTATATCCATCCCGCTCTCCATTCTCACCTCGATTGTCACCCTGAGCGCTCTGGGCGAGACGCTCAACATCATGACCTTGGGAGGGTTGGCACTCGCGGTCGGCATCCTCGTCGACGACGCCACCGTCACCATTGAAAACATCGACCGTTACCTGGAGGAAGGGCACGACATCCTGGAGGCGATCCGCGAAGGCGCGGCCCAGATCGCGGTGCCGGCGTTCGTTTCGACGTTATGCATCTGCATCGTCTTCGTGCCGATCTTCTTCCTTTCGGGGGTCGCCAAGTACCTGTTCATACCCCTGGCTGAGGCGGTCGTCTTTGCCATGCTCGCGTCTTACGTGCTGTCGCGAACGTTGGTACCGACTCTGGCGATGTACCTCATGCGCCACGCTGACCATGGCGGCAAAGGCGGGAAGCAAGAAGAAAAGGCGGATCAGCGGCGAAAACGTTCGTGGATCGGCCGGCTCGCCGCGTTCGGCATCATCTTCCGTCCGCTGTTTGCCCTTTGCGGCGCCATCCAGCGCGGGTTCGAACGCAGCTTTGAGAAGTTGCGCGAAGGTTATCGCGACCTGCTGGGCGTCTGCCTTCGTAACGCGTGGGTGATGCTGGCATTGGTGGCGGTCCTGGTGGGCGGCACCTTTTGTCTTTACCCTTTCCTGGGCGAAGACTTTTTCCCGTCCGTGGACGCCGGGCGTTTTGACCTGCACGTACGGATGCCGTCGGGCACGCGAATCGAGGAAACGGCCCGGCACGTCGACCAGATTGAAAACATGATCCGGCAGGTCATCCCGGCCGGCCAGCTTCAGGGAATTATCGACAACCTGGGAATCCCGTACAGCGGCATCAACCTGAGCTACAATACGACCGGCACGATGAGCCCTGCCGACGGCGATATTCTGGTGGCGTTGACTCCGAAACACGAGCCGACGGATAAATTCACCGAACTGATCCGTGAACGTTTGCAGCGGGATTTTCCAGCCGTAACGTTCTGGTACCCGCCGGCCGATATCGTGGCTCAGATCCTGAACTTTGGTCTGCCGGCGCCGTTTGATATTCAGGTCATCGGCGCCAACAAGGCGGCAAATCTGGCTTTTGGTAACCGGTTGCTGGACCAGATCCGGCACGTGCCCGGCGTGGTGGACCTTCGGATTCAGGAACCGGCCGACGTCCCGCGCCTGAATATCAACGTCGACCGGAGCAAGGCCGCGCTGCTCGGCATGACGCAAAGCCAAGTCACCAACAGCATCCTGGGCGCCCTTAGCGGCTCCCAACAGGTCTCACCCAACTTTTGGGTGGATCCGAAAAATGGGGTCAGTTACACGGTTAACACGCAGGTGCCGCAGTACGCCATGGATTCCCTGGATGCGTTGCATAACCTGCCCATCCTCGGCGGCAACAACATCGTTTTGCAGATCCTGGCCAACGTTGCCACGATCACACGAGGCCAGACCAGCCCGGTGGTTGATCACTACCAGATCCGCCCGGTGATCAACATCTACGGCAACGCTTTCGGTAAGGATCTGGGGTTCGTGGCCGATCACATCACCAAACTGGTTGAGTCTGCCCGGAAAGATTTGCCGAAGGGCAGCACCATGGTGGTGCGGGGGCAGGTTGCGACGATGCGCAGCTCGTTTGAGGGTTTGTACTACGGGCTCCTGTTCTCGATGCTGCTTGTTTACCTTCTCATGGTGGTGAACTTCCAGTCCTGGCTGGAACCCTTCATCATCATCACCGCGCTTCCCTGCGCTTTGGCGGGAATCGTCTGGATGCTCTTCCTGACGAAGACGACGATCAGTGTGCCGGCCCTGATGGGGGCGATCATGTGCATGGGCGTGGCCACGGCCAATAGCGTGCTCGTGGTGACCTTCGCCAATGAACGCCAGGAAGAGCACAAGGATTCCTATCGCGCAGCCCTGCAGGCAGGGTACACCCGTCTGCGGCCGGTGTTGATGACGGCGGCCGCGATGATCATCGGCATGGTGCCGATGGCTCTCGGCCTCGGCGAGGGCGGCGAACAAAATGCCCCGCTCGGCCGTGCCGTCATCGGGGGCCTGTTGCTGGCGACGGCGGCCACCCTTTTCTTCGTGCCCACCGTCTTCATGCTGGTGCGCAGGGGTAAAGCGGGCCAGCCTCCCCGGGTCGCCCCCGAGCCGGCACCGGCGAAATCGTAAAGTAATTTACTCTTAAGCTACCAGTATGAGCCGAACCATGACCGTGACCGACAAGCGAGGCGCACAAGAGCACGAGGCGCCGGCCCGTGATAATGCGCCGGAAGCTCAGCCGCCGCCCCAGGGGGACGGTAGCGCCCCAGCGCCTCCCGCGAAACCCGAGGACGCCCCACGGCACGAGGAACCCGAAACGCCGCCGCGAAAGATGCGTCCCGGCCCGTTCCGGCTGATGATCCTTATCGGGGCCGTGATCCTGGTTGGCTTGGCGGCGTGGGGGATCTCGACGCGTTCCGCCAATACCCGGCAGACGCAGCAGGTCGCCAACCAAGCAGCCGCGACGCGGGTCGACGTGGTGACGCCCGAGCAAGGTCCTTCCTCCATCCAACTGGACCTGCCCGGCCAAACGCAGGCCTACACGCAGGCACCCATCTACGCCCAGACTAATGGCTACCTGAAAAAATGGGACTTCGACATCGGCGCCCCCGTCAAAACCGGTGATCTGCTGGCCGAAATTGAGACTCCGCAGGTCGACCAGCAACTCGACCAAGCCCGCGCCACCCTCAAACAGGCCCAGGCGGCCCTGGATCTTTCCCGGGTCACTTACGTGCGCGACCAGGACCTGTTCAAAACGCACGTCATCGCGGCCCAGGACCTCGACAATGCCGCCGGCGATTTCCGGGTCAAGCAGGCGACCGTAGGGGCTGATGAGGCTGCCGTGCGCAGCCTGGAAGCCCTGGAAAACTTCAAGCTGGTGCGCGCGCCTTTTGAGGGCATCGTGACGGCGCGCAACACCGACATCGGCGCGCTGGTCGTTTCGGGTTCGGGCAGCCCGTTGTTCATCGTGGCCAAGAATGCGCCGTTGCGCGTGTACGTCAACGTGCCCGAAAGCATGGCGCCCTACGTCCATGAGGGGGTGAAGGCGGAACTGACCTTTGGCTCGTTCCCGAACCGAAAGTTTCCCGGCAACGTGGTGAGCACGGCCGGCGCCATCGATCCGAACAGCCGGACGCTGTTGACCGAGATCCAGATACCGAACACGACCGGTGAGCTGTTTCCGGGCGCCTACGCCATGGTGCGGCTGCAGACGGCGGGCAGCCCGAATGGGTTGGTCGTGCCGGCGACGGCGCTGCTGTTCCGCGCCGAAGGGCCGGCCGTGGCGGTGGTGGGTCCGGATAATCAGGTGCAAATCCGGAAGGTAACCGTCCGGCGCGACCTCGGGAACAAACTCGAACTCGAAGGGATCGGCCCTCAGGACCGCATCATCGTGACGCCCGGTGACGGCATCAGTGACGGCACGAAAGTCGAGATCAACGCACCGCAGGGGTCGGGCCATAAAGTGGCCGACAAGAGTTAAACAGGGCCGCTCCTCGACAGCAGGTTCGCCCTCGAGGGCAATGGGTAGCGGCCAGGGACTAAAACGCTTGGTGTGAATGATGGCGGCTGCGACCGCCGCTCCCGCTTGCCCTCCGGGGCAAAGGCACCCGCGGAAAGACGCCGGGCCAGTCACCGCTACGCGGCCAGTGCCGCTTCCGCTTTGCGGATGATCTGGGCAAAAGAACGCGGATCCAGACTGGCACCGCCGACCAATGCGCCGTCGATATCGGGCTTACGCATCAATTCCTCGGTGTTTTCCGGTTTTACACTCCCGCCGTACTGGATGCGAACCCGTTCCGCGATCGCGTGATCACTCACGGCGGCCAGGATCCGACGGGCGAAGGCATGCGCCGCCTGTGCCTGGTCCGAGGTCGCCGTTCGTCCCGTGCCGATCGCCCAGACCGGCTCATAAGCGATTACCACTTCAGAGAAGTCCTTTGGGCTGACGTCCCGCAACCCTTCCCGAAGCTGGTACTCGAGCACTTTCTCAACCCCGTCGTTCTCGCGCTGCTGCAGGGTTTCTCCCACACAAAGGATCGGCCTGAGGCCTGCCTCAAGGGCAGCCCGGACTTTGCGGTTGATGACCGCGTCCGATTCACCGAACAGCAGCCGCCGCTCGCTGTGTCCTACCACCACATATTTAACGTACAAGGCCCGCAGCATTCCCGCGCTGATCTCTCCGGTAAAGGCGCCGCTCTTTTCCCAGTGCAGGTTCTGGGCGCCGAGACGAATGAACGGCGCCCGGTCGGAAAGTGCCGCCAAAGCGGCGATCGCCGTAAACGGAGGTATCAGCACAACTTCAACGTCATTGACCTCGCCGAGTTCCTTAACGAGAACCTCCAAGTAGTCTGAGGCCTCACCGTTCGTGAGGTTCATCTTCCAATTAGCTGCCAGGATTTTCTTGCGCATACCGGTTCACTTGTCAGTAAGCGCTGCGACCCCCGGCAATTCCTTGCCTTCCAGCAGTTCCAGGGATGCGCCGCCCCCGGTGGAGATGAACGTCATCCGGTCCGCCAGCCCGAACTGCTTGACTGCCGTGACCGAGTCTCCCCCACCGATGATGGTCGTGGCGTCGGCCGCGGCCACCGCCTCTGCCACCGCCCGGGTTCCCTGCGCAAAGTCGGGTATCTCGAAAACGCCGACCGGACCGTTCCACAAAATCGTCTTGGCATTCGCGATTTCCGCTTTGTACTGCGCGATGGTCTCGCGCCCGATGTCGACGCCCATCCAGCCTTCCGAAATGCCCTGCGAGGCTGACACCCGCGGCGTGTTCCGGGTAGGGGCACCCGCCCTAAACTCGGCTGCCTCGATGTTATCTACGGGCAGCAGAAACTTGATTCCTTTCGTCTTGGCCCGGTCCAACAACTCCCGCGCCAAGTCTACCTTATCTTCTTCCACCCGGCTGGCTCCGGTCGGAATGCCGAGTGCCCGATAAAACGTATAAGCCATGGCACCGCCGATCAGAAAAGAATCCGCTTTCTCCATCAGCGAATGGATGACGCCGATCTTGTCGGAAACTTTCGAGCCGCCCAGAATCACGAGGAAAGGGCGCTTCGGGTTGGCCAGTTCCTCCTGAAGGTACTTGAGTTCGCGCTCCATCAGGAGCCCCATTGCCGCCTGGGGCATGAACTTAGCCACCCCGGCCGTGCTTGCGTGCGCCCGATGCGCCGCCCCAAACGCATCATTCACATAAACGTCGCCCAGGCGAGCCAGCGCGCGGGCAAAGTTTTCGTCGTTCTTTTCTTCCTCCTTGTAAAAACGAACGTTTTCGATGAGGAGCACGCCGCCATCTGGAACGTCCCGGCTGGCGGCCTCGGCCTTTTCGCCGATCACCTCAGGCGAGAACTCGACCGAGCCGCCGAGCAACGTCCGAAGGTGTTCAGCAACCGGCCGAAGCGAATATTTGGGGTTCGGCTGCCCCTTCGGGCGCCCGAAATGCGCGAGCAGGATTACCTTGGCCCCTTTTTCCTGAAGCAAACGGATGCTGGGTAGACTTTCCTGGATGCGAGTGTCGTCGGTAATGCGGATGCGCCCATCAACCTCTTCGACCGGCACATTAAAATCTACCCGTACGAGCACCCGCCGCCCCCGGACATCGAGGTCGCGAACCGATAGTTTAGCCATGATCGTCCGGCTCCGGCGTTAGGAGATGATATGTTTAAGCAGATCAACGCAGCGGTTTGAGTAACCCCACTCGTTGTCATACCAGCTGATCAACTTGAAAAACCGGTTGTTGAGTTCGATCCCTGAACCCGCGTCGAAGATGCTCGAGTGCTTGGAATGCACGAAGTCGGTCGAGACCACCTCATCGGCGGTGTAGCCCAGGATACCATTCAGGTAGGATTCGCTCGCCTCCTTCATTTTGGCGCAGATTTCGTTGTAGCTGGTTTCCTTCGTGGTTCGCACGGTGAGGTCGACTACCGACACCGTCGGGGTCGGAACGCGAAACGACATGCCGGTCAGTTTGCCTTTGACTTCCGGGCACACCAGCGCAACCGCTTTGGCCGCACCGGTCGTTGAAGGAATGATATTGATGGCTGCGGCCCGGCCTCCTTTCCAGTCCTTCCGTGACGGTCCGTCAACCGTCTTCTGGGTGGCCGTGTAGCTGTGAACGGTCGTCATTAAGCCCTCCTCGATGCCAAAACCCTCCTTCAGCAGGACGTACACGACCGGGGCCAGGCAGTTCGTCGTGCAACTGGCATTGGAAAGGATGTGGTGTTTGCCCTTGTCGTACTTTTCGTGATTCACGCCCATGCAAACCGTTATGTCCTCCCCTTTGGCGGGCGCGGAAATGATGACCTTCTTGGCCCCGGCATCCAGGTGTCCTTTCGCCTTTTCGGCTGCGGTAAACAGTCCCGTCGACTCGATAACGACGTCGCACCCGAGCTTGCCCCACGGGAGGGCCGCCGGACCTTCTTTAACCGCCAGACAGCGAACCCGTTGTCCGTTCACGACTAAAGTGTCATCTTCGGCAAGGTCAGGACTGGACTTCTCGCTGACCACGTCTCCCTGAAATCGTCCCTGCGTAGAATCGTATTTCAGAAGATAAGCAAGGTTGTCGGCCGGGACGAGGTCATTAACTGCCACCACATCGACTTGATTCCCCAGTAAGCCTTGCTCCACGATTGCTCGGAAAACCAAACGCCCAATGCGCCCAAACCCGTTGATTCCAATTCTCGTCATGTTGGTTGACCGTAAACGCGAAGCACGTACGACGTCAACGTGATCAGTGGCGGGTAACGCGTGACGCGTAACGGGTAAACGTCCGGGTTCGGAGTTGCCCTTCCCGCCGTGGTCCGCCGTATCCGCCGTATGCTCGAACTCGCTACCCGTTACGCGTTACCAGTTACCCGTCACCGAGTTCGTGGCATTCTAAAAAGAAGGGCGCCCGGAGAACTTCCGGGCGCCCTCAAAAACAAGCGAAGTTAGAAAAAACGCTCGCGGCTTAAACCGGCGCTTCGGTGAGGCCGCCTAGCCCTTCCGGCTCGGGACGGTCGTTCTCCTCGGAACGCAGGCCGCGGCGGGTTTGAGAAATCGGCGGCGGCGGGTTTAACAGCCGCCCATTGTTGATGATCTCGCGGATCTGATTGCCGTCGAGCGTCTCATACTCCAGCAACGCTTTGGCGATCGCGATCAAGGTATCTTTACGCTGGGTGATGATTTTCATCGCTCGCTGGTACGAATCGTCACAGAGGCGTTTGACCTCACGATCGATTTCCTGGGCAGTAGCCTCACTGTAAGCTCGCGAACGCGAGATATCGCG
>JAFAUY010000274.1 GCA_019243005.1 Verrucomicrobiota bacterium
GTTTATAGATCCGGTGTTCGATGAAGAGTTGGATCAGCGTCTTACGGTGCAACTCATCCTGGAGTTCGCCCTGCCTGATCTCGAGTTCCCGCTTGAGCAGGGTCACCAATTGCTCCGTGTTAAAGCGGATCACCTGGTCGACGTCCATCTGCACCGGACGTTCACCCTGGATCACGATGAGGTTGGCGTGCAGGGTGATTTCACAATCCGAAAAATGGTAGAGCGCCGCGATCGCCTTTTCCGGATCTTCGCCCGGTGCGAGGGTGATGACGATCTCAACCTGGGCGGCCGTGAAATCATTGATCGACCGGATGCGCACCCGGCGTTTGCGGGCGGCGTCTTCGATGGAGCTGATGATCGATTCGGTCGTGGTGCTGAACGGCAGTTCGCGGATGACGAGCTTGTTCGGTTCGCGTTGCTCGATTTTGGCCCGCAGCTTGACCTTGCCGTTTCCCCTATCATACTCGCTGGCGTCCATCAGGCCGCCCTGCGGAAAGTCCGGCACCAGCTTGAAACGCTTGTTCTCAAGGATCGCAATCTGCGCCTTGAGGAGCTCGATAAAGTTATGCGGAAGGATGCGCGTCGACAGGCCGACGGCGATTCCTTCCGCACCCAGCATGAGCAGCAGCGGCAGTTTGCTCGGCAGCACCACCGGTTCCTGGTTGCGCCCGTCGTAACTCGGGATGTAGGTGGTAAGCTTGGGGTTGAAAATCTCGTTGCGCGCCAACTCCGTAAGGCGGCATTCGATGTAACGCGAAGCGGCGGCGGGATCACCCGTCAGCACGTTGCCGAAGTTACCCTGGCCTTCGATCAGGTAAGTTTTGTTAGTCAGGTTGACCAACGCTTCCTCGATCGAAGCGTCACCGTGCGGGTGGTATTGCATGCAGTGCCCGACGATGTTAGCCACCTTGTTAAACCGGCCGTCGTCCTTCTCGTACAAGGCGTGCAGGATCCGGCGTTGGACGGGTTTAAGGCCGTCCTCCAGCTGCGGAATGGCCCGATCCCGGATAACGTACGAGGCGTACTGGAGGAAGTTGTCGTTGATCAGATCCCGAAGCGGATCTTCCGGAAGATGGAGAAGAGCAGGCATCAGAGGACAGAAAACTTACCTTATCGAAGATTGGCGCCGTCAGCCGGCCAGCGATTCGGAATCGAGCACCAGGTGTTCCATGATGTACTCGCGCCGTTGCGGCGTATTTTTACCCATGTAGAACTGCAGCAGCGGCTGGATCGCGTGCGCGTCATCCACCGTCACCGGCGTCAACCGCATCTTCGCGTTGATGAAATGTTTGAACTCCGACGGCGAGATTTCGCCCAGGCCCTTGAACCGGGTCACCTCAGGGTTGCGGATCTGTTCCCGGGCCTTATCCCTTTCCGCTTCCGAATAACAGTAGTGCGTGACCTTTTTGTCACGGACGCGAAACAGGGGAGTCTCCAGGATGTACACGAATTTCTGCGTGATCAGGTCCGGAAAGAAACGCAGAAAACAAGTGATCAACAGGTTGCGGATGTGCAGTCCGTCAACATCCGCGTCGGTGGCAAGGATCACCTTGCCGTAACGCAAACCTTTAATGTTCTCCTCCACGTTAAGCGTTCGGGTCAGGTTAAACATTTCATCGTTCTTGTAGACAATCGTCCGGTTCAGATCCCAAACGTTGAGCGGTTTACCTTTCAACGTGAAAACCGCCTGCGTGTTCGGGTCCCGGCAACTGGTGATCGAGCCGGCGGCCGATTGGCCTTCCGTGATAAAGATCATCGACTCCTGCCCGGCGTTCTTTTCCAGATTCAGGTGCACCCGGCAATCCTTGAGCTGGGGTATGCGCAGGGAAATGGCCGCCGTGCGTTCACGAGCAAGTTTGCGCACATCCTGAAGCTCTTTTCGCAGCCGCTGCGTTTCCTGCACCTTGTTCACCAGGCGCTCGGCCGCTTCCGCATTCCGGTGCAGCAAACCCGTGACGACCTCCCGGACCTTGTTGACCAGTTCGGTGCGAATCTCGGTGTTTCCGAGCTTGTTCTTGGTTTGCGACTCGAAGACCGGATCCTTCAGGCGGATCGCGACCGCCCCGACCAGGCCTTCGCGCACGTCATCGCCTTCGAACTTGGCTTTGGCGAAGTCGTTCACCGCTTTGAGGAGGCCCTCACGGAACGCGCTCAGATGGGTTCCGCCGTCGGAGGTGTATTGGCCGTTGACGAATGAATAATGGTCCTCCGACAAGCGGTGGGTGTGGGTGAACGCCAGCTCCAGCATTTTTTCCCGATGATGAAGCACGGGGTAGATCAGATCGTCGCCGACTTCCTCTTCGAGCAGGTCTTTCAGCCCGTTCGCCGAGGTATAAACGGTGCCGTTGTAGCTAATCTTCAGCCCGGCGTTCAGGAAGGTGTAGAGCCGCAAACGCCGGGTCAGGTGCTCCTCCCGAAACCGGAAGTCCTTGAAAATCGTCCGGTCCGGTTCAAAGGTAATTTCGGTGCCGTCCGGAGCATCCTGTTTACCCCTCTTCTGCGTTTTGAGTTCGCCGCGCTGAAATCCCGCGCGCAGGAACTCGCCGTCGCGCCGGCTGATGACGGTAAAATGGGCCGACAGGGCGTTGACGGCTTTGGTGCCGACGCCGTTCAGGCCAACGCTGAATTGGAAAACCTCATCATTGTATTTGGCACCGGTATTGATGCGCGACACGCATTCGATGACCTTGCCCAGAGGGATGCCGCGCCCGTAATCGCGTACCCGGACCGTCTCGCCGTCCAACGTCACGTCGACCTGCTTGCCGTACCCCATGATGAACTCATCGATCGAGTTATCGATGACCTCCTTCACCAGCACGTAGATGCCATCGTCACCATGGCTGCCGTCGCCCAAGCGGCCAATGTACATGCCGGTACGCATCCGGATGTGCTCGAGCGAGGACAGCGTCTTGATCTTACTTTCGTCGTAGTCGTGTTTGGCCAGAGGCATACGAAAACAGGGAGAGTGCCATGAGTTGAAAGCTTTGCAAAGGGGCGCCTGCGCTCGGAAAACCGGGCGGACCGGACGGCATGGCCCGCAGGACCAGCCTGCGCCGAACCGAGCCGGAGGATGGGTGAGAGCCCCAGGTTCTGAGGTGAACGTCCCCCTGAGCATCTCACCCGGCCTCTAGATCAAAAATCGCACTCCGTCCTGATTGGCCGCAGGCACATCAAACCAATCGGTCAGGTTACCACGTTTATCCCGCAGTTCAGTTCTGCCGCCGGTCAGCCGGAGGCAGTATTCGGCGTAACTCCTGGCATCGTCCACATTCAGAAACCATAACTCATCGGACCCTTGCCCGGCGAGAATCACCCCGGGCCGGTCGCCTGCAGGGGAGATACAAAGCGTTCGCATTGTGTTCAAGTGAACATCATCTGGCCCCGCGCTGCAAGCATCGCTTTGCGGTCGGCTGCAACTGCCGGCCGATTACCGCTCCGGGATTTCAGGCCGGCACAGGCACGAGCTCTTGATCTGCACGTCAGCCCTGGACCAGATCTTCCGGAAACGTGCGTCGACCCGTGCGGCCTCTTCCTCCTTGCCTTGCCGGCGAAGGCTTTGCGCGAGGCCGAAGAGCGCCCAACCGTTTTCGGGCAGCCGTGCAAGGTCGTCGCGATACACCTGCTCGGCTTCAGCCCAGCGGCCCGCCTGCAGCAGGTTTGCCCCTAACGAGTGGCGCACCGGAATCAACCAGTCCGGCGGTTCGCTGTAACGCAAGGCGTCTTCCGCCTTGACCGCCGCGCGCAGCTGCGACAGGCCTTCTTCGAGCCTGCCTTCACGAATAAGGATTTCGCCCTCCAGCATCGGGGTGACCACCGCCAGCAGCGCCGGCGCCGGATTGCCGCCAGGCAACGCTTCCGCCGGCACGGCCTGCACTGCCGCCAGGTA
Organism: Verrucomicrobiota bacterium; assembly: GCA_019243005.1. GTDB lineage: Bacteria > Verrucomicrobiota > Verrucomicrobiia > Chthoniobacterales > JAFAMB01 > JAFBAP01. Next base: position 3,887 of record JAFAUY010000274.1, read on the forward strand.
ATTTCCTTGTTCGGCGCGTGCCGCCCGCAGGTCGCCCTTGGCTGCATACGCAACGGCGCGCGCCGCGCGGCGCAAGGTACGGGCCAACGGCAGGGAGTCCGGATGGTTTTCCGGTTCGGCGAGGACGTCATCCCAACGCCCGAAGCGCACCAGCACCTCGCAGGGCATGGCGACGAAAGCGCCTGCCACCGTCGGGTGTTCCTTGAGAAAATCTTCCGGGAGGCCGCCCACCATCGTGCGGATGTGCTGGAGGGCAAGGTTACCTTCTCCGGTCATCATGGCGGCGTAGGCCAGCATGTGCTCGTTATGCGCCACGTAGACCGGCAGGAGGCCGGTAGGCGGGCCGGCGATCTCACGGTAGCGACGGTCTGCCTCCACCGCGTTCAGGTTGGCGAGAACCGCTTCGTGCCAGCGCCCGCAACGAACGTCGATGTGGGACGGCATGTGTACCATGTGCGCCAAGCCGGGCTGCAAGGTGCGCAGACGCTCGGCGGCGGCATCCGCGCGTTCCGGATGAGGCGAGGTTTCGAGGGCGTGGATGTAGAGGTGGTTGGCCAGCGGGTGGTTTGCGTTGAGCTTCAGTACGGCCTCAAGCGCAGCGAGGATGTCGTCCGTGCCGGGCTGCGGCCGGCCGTCAGCGGCCCACTGGTCCCAGGGCCGGAGGTCCATCAGGGCTTCGGCAAAAAACGCGCCGACATCGGGATCCTCCGGGTGTGCCCGCCAGACCTTGCGCATACTGTCGGCGTACGCGCGGTCGAGCCCGCTGCGGTCTGCAGGCTGCGGGTTGGCGTACCGGTGGCTCAGCGCCTCGATCAGGTCACGCTCCACGGCCGGGGCGTCCGTAGCGTTCTGTTGGGCGAGGCCGAGCTCCTTCCAGGCAAGCTCCGCGGCCGCCGGAGGCACCGACGGGAAGTTGATGTGCGGCCCGCAGGCAAGCGCGATACCCCAGTGCGCCATCGCGCACGCGGGGTCCAGCGATGCCGCCGCCTGAAACGACCGGATCGCCGCACCGTGGTTAAACCCCTGGAGAAACGCCAGTCCCTGGTTGAAATAACGCTGGGCCTCAGGTGAGCTGGTCCTGACCGTACGCGTGTACGAACCCAGACCTTCAAAGAACGGTTCCTGGGCGCCGATACCCGGCAGAATAACCGTGGCCCAAAAAAGGGCCGTACCGAGACGGGCGATCATTTTCATGCCGTGTTCTCTACTTTGTGATTTCCAACGGCGCACGGCCCGGATCCGGCAAAATGGTCCGGAGCACCCGGCCGAGCCCGGCGATCATGGCAGGCGAATGGGCGGCTGACACCGTGACCCTGAGCCGCGCGGTCCCCTTGGCGACGGTAGGGTACCGGATCGCCGGAATCCAAATGCCCGCGTTTCGTAGCGCCGCGGAAGCCGCCAGCGCGTCTTTTTCAAGCCCGAGTTTCAGCGGCACGATGGCGCTGGCCGGTTCCGGCGGCGCCCAGCTTCCCACCGCCTTACGGAGCTCATCAACATTAGTCCAGAGGCGTTGCCGAAGTTGCGCGCCCTCCGGCGCTTCGGCAACCCGGATGGCCGCCAAGGCGGCTGCCGCCAGCGCGGGTGGCGGTGCGGTGGAGTAGATGAAGGATCGGGCCCGGTTGACCAGGTAATCGACGAGGGTGGCGCTTCCCGCGAGGTATCCGCCGCATACCCCCAGGGCCTTGCTCAGCGTTCCCATCTGCAGTTCCACCCGGTCCTGTAAACCGAGCAGGGAAATGAGACCTTCTCCCGCACCGCCAAACACCCCGGCCGCGTGCGCCTCATCGACCAGCAGCCGGGCGCCGTAACGATCTTTGAGATCGACCAAGGCTTTCAGGTCGGCTCGATCCCCGTCCATGCTGAAAACCGACTCGGTCACGACAAGGACGTTCCGGCCGTTCCCGAGCCGCGCATTGGCTTCCAGCAGCGCCTCGAGTCTGTCCAGGTTCTGGTGAGGGAAAACGCGCATCTCGGCACCGGACAACCGCGCTCCATCAATGAGGCAGGCGTGAGCCAGTTTATCAAGGATGATCAGGTCGCGCGGGCCGGCCAGGGCCGGGATCGTGCCGAGCGCCGTTGCATAACCGCTGGAAAAAGCCAGCGCCCGCGGCACACGTTTCCACCCGGCGATTTCAGCTTCCAGTTCGGCATGCAGGCGGTGGGAGCCGGTCACCAGGCGGGAAGCCCCGGAGCCGACCCCGAACTGGTCGATCGCGGCCTTGGCGGCTGCCCGCACCCGGGGATGCTGCGCCAGACCCAGGTAATCGTTCGACGCAAAGTTCAGGTAACCCTTACCGTCCAACACCAGGCGGGTCGGACCGATTTCCTCGGCAGCGCGGAGGTGCCGCCGGAGCCCTTGCTCGTCTAACCGCGCGAGCGCCGCCGCCAGATCCGGTTCAAATGTCACCACAGAAAATGCCACAGATGCCACCAGCGGAAAAATGCCACAAATGAACAGAGCAAACGGTGGCTGGCCATTCCCTTAATCTGCGTAATCTGTGGATGGGTTTTCTGCGTGTTCTGCGGACGCTTATCTCTGTCAACCTGTGTAACCTGTGGACGTTTTTATCTTCGTTCTGCGTTCTCTGCGTGTTCTGCAGATGTTTCCGGGCTTTGCCGCAAGGCCCGGTCCAGGTCGGCGTCGGGCGCTGCGCCGAGTTCGAGGGCGCGCAGGTAATGCCGCCGGGCCAGTTCGATGGCCGGAGGCTTGAGTTCGAGGTATAGAACGGCCAGGTTGAAATGCGCCTCGGCGTAGTTTTCGTCGAGTTCCACGGCCTTGCGCAATTCGTCGCTGGCAGCGTCGATCCAGCCTTTTTTGCGCACCGTCACGCCGAGGTACAGGTGATTTCGGGCGCTGTTCGGTTCGAGATAAACGGCCTGGCTCAAGGCGGCCAGGGCTCCGTCAAGGTCGGATTTCTGGTAGCAGATGATACCCAGGGTCAGCCAGGCGGGAGCCGCCGTGGGATCGAGTCGGATGGCCTTGCGCAGGTGCTCCGCCGCATCATCGAATTGGTTCAGGCGGAATTCGACCGAACCCAGGTTAACCCATCCTACCGGGTGATTCGGTGCCAGCTGCGTCAGCTTGAGAAATTCGGCTTTGGCGTCCTCCAGGAGGTTGGCGCGAAAATCGGCCAGGCCTCTTTCGATGGCCAGCCGTGCCTCGGCCCGCAACGCCGGGATAGGGCTGGGTGAGGGACTTGCCGCGGGAGGAATTTGAGCGACGGCCGCGGTTGCGACGACGACCAAACCGAGGGCGATGATTCCCGGTTGTCGAAGTGAGTCGCAGCACGGCTTGGTACGCCGGGTCGGCGCAGGTTGGGATGGCATGATCAACACAGTCAGTCGAGGCCCGGTGAGGGTTAACCTTTTCCAAGCTCACGGGCACGGTCGGCGGCGGCACGCACCGCCGCCATGATCGTATAGCGCAAACCGCGCATTTCCAGCGTTTCGATCGCCGCCATGGTGGTGCCGCCCGGGCTCGCCACCATCTCGCGTAACAGTGCCGGGTGCTGTTGGGTGTCCCGGACCATCTGCGCCGACCCGAGCACCGTCTGAATGGCGAGTTGCAGTGCGATCTCTCTCGGCAGCCCCATCATGACTCCCCCGTCGGCCAAGGCTTCGATAAAGGTAAAGACGTAGGCCGGTCCGCTCCCGCTCAGCCCGGTTACCGCGTCGATAGCAATTTCCTTGACCCGGAAAGCGAGGCCGACGGACGAGAAGATGTGCTCGGCCGTCTCAGCATCCTTCGCCGTGGCATGGTCGCCTAGAGCATAGGCGGTTGCCCCCTGGCGAATCAACGAGGGGGTGTTCGGCATGGCGCGAATGACCCGTGTCCGGTGACCTGCGGCCGTCTGCAGGCTGTCGAGACTGATGCCGGCGGCGACCGAAATCAACAGTTTACCGTCCAGGTATGGCCTGACTTCGCGCAGCAGTTGCAAACAATCCGCGGGTTTCGTCCCGACGATGATGGCGTCTGACTGTTGCACAAGCTGCCGCGGCCTCGACGCGAGCCGGATCCCGAGTTTATCCGCCCGGCGGACGAGGTCTTCCGGATGGCGGTTGATTACCAGCACCTCATCCGCGGCGCAACAGTTCGCCTCGAGCATTCCTTCGACGAGTGCAGATGCCAATTTACCGAAGCCTAGAAATCCGAACACCATGCCGATCTGAACGGATGAAGTATCCTGAGGTGCGCCGGAAGGCAAGCGGCGGGCCGTTCGGATGCATCAAGCGGCCCTGCCGGAAGCCGGATTCTTTTTTGTGCACGGTTGTGGCATATTGAGACGAAAAGCCCGAAATCAAACCGGTCTGATAGCCCCGTGGCTGAAGCCGGGGACCGGACGGCGTTGTCTTGTTGCGGTTCGAGTGGGAGCGACTTAACTCATCCGCAATCGATTTTGGCTTTGCAAGGATTATAGATGATGCAGATATTTGGAATCCGGCCGGGCCAATCGAGCGTTATGTGGTATGCATCGACTAAGCCGGCTGCCCGGAGTTGCCTGGATGCTCAGCCGTCGGGGTTTGGACCGCAACCGGAACAGAAATAATTTGTATGCATCAACAAGTGGCCGTGCCGCCGCAGCTCCGGCGAAGGGGGCGACGTCGGGCGAATTGGTTCGTGGCCGGGGTGCTTACCCTGGCCATGGCCCTTACGGCGATCATCCTGTGGCAGCGCGGGGAAAAGCCGGTGATGATCACCGCCGAAAAGGCGGCCATTCGCGACATCACGCAACGGGTGACCGCCACCGGCAGGGTCCGGCCTGAAGTCGAAGTCAAAATCTCTCCGGAAGTGGCCGGCGAAATCGTCGAGTTGCCGGAAAAGGTTGGCCAGACCGTAAAGAAGGGCGATCTGCTCGTGAAAATCAAACCGGATAATTACCTGGCGAGGGTGAAGCAGGCTGAGGCCGCCCTGAGCGCAGCCGAGGCTGACAGCCTGCAGCGTAAGGCGCAAATGCTCAACGATCAGCTGGACGAGCGGCGGGCGCAGTCATTGTTCGAGAAAAGGTTGATCTCCGATGCGGAATTCAAGGCCGCGCAGACCAAAAGCCAGGTTTCGGCGGCATCCTACCAGGCTTCCCTTCATAACATCGACGTCTCACGCAGTTCTCTGGACCAAGCCAGAGA
>JAFAUY010000211.1 GCA_019243005.1 Verrucomicrobiota bacterium
GCGATATTGATCGCGTTTTCGCGGTCCTGCTGGGCTTTATTCACCTCGTTGAACGACGCCTGCACCTGACGGGGCGGGTTTACGTTTTTCAACTGCACCTGATCGACGCGGATGCCCAGGTGGTATCGCCTCGACAACTCCTGCATCCGGGCGAGCGCCTCGATCTCAATGTCCTGCCGTCCGATGGTGATCAGTTCGTCCACCGTGCGGTCACCGATCACCTCACGCATGGCGGCCTCCGACAAATCGCGGAGGGTTTCTCCCGGGTTGCGGACTTCGAAGAGATACTGGCCCGGGTCTTCGATGCGATATTGCACCACCCACTCCACGAGGGCCGCGTTCAGGTCACCCGTGACCATCGATTTTTCCTCATCCTGCTCCTCGCTGGCCTGAATCGGGTTGGTAAGATACCCTGGCGTGGCGAAGCCGAACTCGAGTTTCAGCTGGCGCCGCGTCGGCACCACGGTTACCTCGTCGATGCCCAAGGGAAGCTTCAGGTGCAATCCCGGCTCAACGGTTTTGAAGAATTTCCCGAAGCGTTGCACCACACCTTCCGACTCGGCTCCCACGGTGTAGAACGATGTCCACAGGCCTGCCAGCAACAGGATGCCGACAATGATGAGGACGATCATCCGGCCGGTCGATGGGGGATCGAAATTCACCTTGACCACGGGCGGTGGGTAATCAGCCATAAGAAACACTCCGGAGCTCATCGATCTCTTTGAGGATTCCGTCGACGACGGCCCGCACGATGACCTCACCCTTGCAGCGCGTTGCCAGCGTGGCGTCACCATAGATCCCGGAAGCCGAATAGACCCCGTTTTTCCTCGGATCCCGCGTGAGCCCGCCTTTCGGTGAGGGATGATAATCCTTGACCGCTTTGCGCATGTCGACGGTCGAAGGCGCGATGAATAACATCATGGAAGTCTCGATTTCACCGGCGTGGGTTCCGCCCTCTTCCCCTTTCAGGGTCATCCCAACCGGTTCAGCAAGTCTAAGCATGTCGGTGTACCGGAACCGGATGTCCTCCTCAACAAGTATCTTCGCCGCCAAATCCAGCGGTCTCATCGTGGATACCCCGGTATTCAACGCGTAAAATTTGCGCGGGCCGTATCGGGCCAGGCTGCGGCAAATGTCGACCATCAGGTCGCGGGCCGTCTCCAGCCGAAGGGTGATGGAACCGGGGTATTCAACGAATGCCGGATAATAATGATAATTGACGGTGGGAGCAACCACAACCGCGGCGCTCCGCATGACTTCGCCCGTGAGGTATTCGGCCAACAACCGGTCATTTTTGAGTTTAAGGTGCGGCCCGTGCTCTTTGGCTCCGGCGCCGATCGGAATGACGATGATCGTATCGGGACCCAGCACCTGCTCCGCCTCCTGCCAGGTTAGTTCTTCAAGCAGGATTCCTTTCGCGTGGGGCGGATGCGCATCGGGGGCTGCAGGGCCGCCCGTTCCGCAAACGACTTCGAGTGGCTCGCTCATCGTTCGATTCTGAGGGCGACCTCGCGCACGGCATGGGCCAGCAGCTGGATGGCGTCGGCCAACTCGAGGACGGCATCCGGGAGGCTGTCCGTGGACGGATTCCTCACGTTCCGCCGTACCGCTTCGAGGGTGGCGAGGACCTCTTTAAGTTCTTCTTCAATGTCCATGACGTGCAAGGGATTGCCGGCCGGTGCGGGCCCAGGCCGGGCGAGCGTTACTCAAGGTCGCCTTCGCGGTGACCGGCATGGCCCGGTGTCTCGGTGCCGGCTGGTTTGTGGGCCTCGCCCCCATGGGTGAGATACAGGGCAAGTGCGATCAGCGCAATGGCGATGGTCAGGTAGAGCAGGTTCAGCGGGGGCGTTTCGGGCCTGTTCGCGTCTTTAAACACCTCCACGATAAGGATAATCAGGATGACCTTGCCGAGGCGGGTTTTGAGGGCCTCCAATGATTCAATCTCCAGAAGCCGGCGGGAGATTTTTGAAGAACGGGCGATCTCAATCTCACCGATAAAGAGCTCGTACAGGCCGAACCCAAAAATCAGCATAAACGCGCCGAGCAACGCGGCATCAACCACCGTGATGATCTTGCGTACGATGTCGCCCAGCAGTGCGTCATGCGTCCCCGAGGCAAGATCCGGTTCGAATGCATGGAGGGTGCCCGCCAGGACGCCGCGAAAATCAACGATAACCAAACAGAATAACGCCAGGGCGCTCAGCAGGCTGACGATAACGGCGATCAACACCACAAAACGACTGTTCCACAGCACGCCTTCAAACCATCGCTTCAAGGGATTGCTCATAGGATCGGTCACTGTCGCTCTACCAAGCCGGTTGCCAACTCCCAAGCCAATCACGGGGCAAGAAAGGAAGAGCGGCCTGCGGAAGGTTGCGAAGAACTTGTCGGCTTGGGGGAGGTAACCGGCCGGCGTTGCTCAGGTATAAAGCACCCGCAGTCGTTCGGAACACAAGAATCAGAACCGGCGCCGGCAGGTTTTACGTGCTGCCACCACGAAACACCC
>JAFAUY010000244.1 GCA_019243005.1 Verrucomicrobiota bacterium
CCTTCTTGCCGTTTGCGGTGACGGATCGATCGCACGCGATATTACGAGCCGGCCAAGCCCGGGGCCCGGCGTCGACCGCGCGCCGTGTCCCCTTCAAAGGAGGCCGGGAACCCCGCCCTGAAATCGTTCTTTCCCGCTCTGGGAGACGTCTTGCCGCCGTTTGTGCGGGGCACGATCTGAACGTAAAAAATCCCGCCTGAGCCTCTCTCCGAGGTCACTCGCCGCGATGAAAACGGACCAAACCAGGGCAAAAAAGTGCGCCTTATATCGCTTTTTCTCGATTTATCATTTGCTATTTAGTCCTGCGTGAGTGATAATTAGGCGTCGAGCCGCTGAAGCCGGAATGGCCAGCAAAAACGCACCAAACATGGTCCGAACTGACGGTTGTCATTCGTCGAAACATTAGTTGAAGCCGTTACGCTCTTTAGGCTGGTTTCATCTCCGATACACAGAAATTTATTGGCCAGTGATTGCGGCACTGGAGCGGTTCCCCCCTCGAGCAAAGCCGGTTGGCTGGCCGCACAGCCCAACCACCCGATCAAATGAGCACCAGTAAAAATAAAAAATCGTCGCCTGAACGCCCCGAAACCGGCTCTACCGCCGAAAACTCGGACTCGGCACCCGCCCACGAAGTGTCCAGTACCACCGAAGGCGCCGAACTGGCGCCCGCCAACGTTGCCGTGGAGGCGGCTTCGCCGCACGGATTACTGATTCAGGCAATCGCGATCGATACCCTAGTCGAGCGCGTCAACCTGATCAAGGAAGCCATGAAACGCTGCATGGTTGAGGGGCAGCATCACGGCACCATCCCCGGCACCAAAAAACCATCCCTTTGGAAACCGGGCGCGGAACTTATCTGCACCCTGTTCCAGCTGGGAACCCGGTACCCGAAGGATTCGATGCTCATCGAGCGCGAGAACGGCCATTTCCTGTTCACCTTGACCTGTGAACTGTTCCATATCCCGACCGGACGCGTTGTCGGTGAGGGTGTGGGGGCCGCTTCGACCATGGAGTACCGTTTCCGGGTCCAGACGGAAGACCGTTACACCGACCACGGCCAGCCTATTAAGGCCAAGTACACCCCGTACGACTTCTATAACACGGTCCTGAAGATCGCCAAAAAGCGGGCGATGGTCGACGCGGTGTTGACGGCCTCCGGGGCAAGCGAAATCTTCACGCAGGATACGGAAGATAATCCGGAACTCTTCCGGGAAACCGACCTTGACCATGGGCGCCAATCCCTGGCGCGTCCCCAGCGGGCGTCCGCGCCAACAAATCCGGCGCCGCAGAACCAGCCGGCGGCAAGGGCGCCGCAGACCATCACCGGGGTGGTGGAACGGGCCTGGCCCAATGATTACCAAGGCAAACGGTATTACTTCGCCAGGATCAACGGCCAGCAACTCCAAACCACGGACCAGAACCTCGGCGAGGAACTTCTGCACGCCACCGGTCAGGAGATCCGGACCGTCGTCGAGCCATCGCCGAAACCGGGCAAGTTCTACGTCAAAAGTTTCGACTACGTGGAGGAGAAGGGGGCCGAGGATCAGTCCGAGCGGGAACTCATCACGGATGAGGTGGTCGCGTAAGCGCGGCCACCCGCGGACGCCGTATGCCCAACCTTAAGCCCAAAAACGGGAAGCGACTGCGCGACCAGGGATTTCGGCCGTCCAACTTTCCCCGGCTTGAGCAGTGCATCCATTTTGTGGAGCGGGACGCCGCGGGGAGCGACGAGGCCGCGACCCGCGGCTTGCAGGTTCACCAATGGCTTGAGCAGGCGCTTAACGAAGAACTGGACCCTGACGAGATTCCCGATGCGGAAGCCCGTGAGGCGGTTTTGTGGGCACTGAACGAGATCGCTCGGCGCGGCATCGTGGTGCACGGCGTCGAGGAAAACCTGGAGATTGCCAGTCCGGCAGGAGAAAGCCTGACGGCCGGCGTGGTCGACGCCTGGGGGCGCACCGGGACCGAACTTTGGGGCATCGACTTCAAAACGGGCGACCAGCGCGATTACTCCGCCCAATTTGCCGCTTATGGCCGTGCCCTGATGTCAAAAGCCGGTGAAGGTCACTGCGCGTGGCTGGAACTTTACCTCGACCTGCGCATCGCCAACGAGTACGACATCGCCTCTGCCGAGGCCGATGACCGGGTCTTGCAACTGCACCGGCGTTTCCTCGCCAGGCGCCGTGAAGAACCTGTGGCAAACGTTTATTGCGACTGGTGCGGTGCGCGCGCCAATTGCCCGGTGTGGCTGAACGACGCTTCAAAAGCCATGGCGGCCTCCCCGGCGGAGCCCGCAGCCGCGCCAGAACAACCGGTCGACCGCCTCGTTTATGAAATCGAACGGCTCAAGCAGGACCCGGTCAAGCTTGGCCAGTTCTATACGGCGTATCGCCGGCTGGAAAAGCTCGTCGAAGACGATTGGCGGCTTAAGGAGGCCATTTTCGATTACCTACAACGAGGCGAAGAGGTGCCCGGTTTCCGGCTCCAGCGCAGCCCGGTGCAGGAGACCGTCGAGGTTGAGCAGGTCCTCCTCAAATGCGCGGTGCCGATGGGCTCCATTCGCGCCCGTGAGTTTCTGTCGGTAAGCATCCCGAAGCTGCGGCAGGAATGGGCCAAGTGGTCGCGGGAACCCCTGCCTGTTGAGATCAAACAGGGCCCGGTCAGCCTTCACGTCCGTTCAGATACCCCGAAAGGCTCCGGCCGAGCAGCCGCCGCCAGGCGGGCACGCCGTCACACGGCGGCCGCGGCGGATACGGCGGATACGGCGTGAGAGATCACACGGCGCCACGGCGAAACCAC